>JBIKVL010000260.1:0-6236 GCA_044356875.1 Pirellulaceae bacterium
GGGGCTCCGAACGGGGCCGCAGGCCGGGGGAAAACTCGGAGGTGGGGGGCGTTTCTTGGCCCGCATCGAGGCCCTCACCTTTCAGCATTTCCAGGACCGTGTCGATCGCCTGCGAATAGCCCGGGAATCGCGATAAGAGCGCCAACCGGTCGATGCTCCGTGTGTGGCGGCATTCGATCAGCAGCAATTCCCGCAGCAATTCCGCTCGCTGCCTGAACGGCACTTGTTCGAGATACGCTTCAATCCGCGGTTGCAGCCCATCCAGAATCGCCTGTTCAAACTGCCGGCATTGCGTTTCCAAACCACCTTCGAGCGGGTCGAACGACATTGTAACCTCACGCAAGCCACCCGCGAGCTGCCCGGATGGCATTCCGCGTGGTGGTCGGTACCCTGTTGCAACCAGTCTAAGGGGATATGGTTACTCGGCACCCTGGGAGAATCAAGGATGCGGTTCAACGGGGCGGCCGCGGGCGGCGTGCTGCGAGCCGAGTCTTCAGGCCATCCGCGATCAAACGCGTTGCGATTCCAGCCACGTCCGGAGCCATTCGAGGCCGCGACGCCGCGCCCGGTCGACAGTGCTGAGTGAAACCGGCCCGCGCCGCGCCGACTTGCTGAGCGTGTCGTTTAACACCTCGGCGATCAAGGTCAACGGAATTTCGAGCAAGTAGCGCCAGCGGATCACCGTCGCGGCTTCGTCGTCCACCTGCTCCAACGCGTTCAAAGCGGCGTACAGATCGCCCCAGTCGCTCGTCGGCAACTCGACCGACGCCGCCGCGTCGTCGAGTTCCAACCGGTGAAGGTGTCCGCCGCGAATCGCCGTATGGCGTCGGCGGGCGCGGTCGATCAGCACCTGGTTCATCTTCTTCGCGGCCGCGTTGAGAAAGTGAACACGGTTTTGCCACGTCGCCTCTACTCCCAGCTCGTGGGTGAACCGCAGGTAGACCTCGTGGACGAGCGCGGTCGGCGTGAGCGACTCGCTGGGCGGTTCGTCGCGGAGCTAGCGCGACGCGACGATCTTTAGCTCGCGCAGGCTCTTTTGGACAACTCTGCGAATCGTTTGCGGATGGTCCAGTTCATTGGCTGGCCGTTCGTCGCTCATGGTACGCGGGTCCCTCAAGGTTCAAAAATTTCCACCCAGTTTTCGG
Source organism: Pirellulaceae bacterium (assembly GCA_044356875.1). Classification (GTDB taxonomy): domain Bacteria; phylum Planctomycetota; class Planctomycetia; order Pirellulales; family Pirellulaceae; genus CAIXSC01. The sequence continues at coordinate 1,146 of JBIKVL010000260.1, forward strand.
CCCGATCGTGACAGAACGGGCCGGTGTTTTTCGTATCCGAGGGTGAGGAAATGCGGGAGACAAGTCGCCAGCGGAAACGCGAGCGGCTTTCCCCGCGCTCGGTTGCCGACAAGTTTCCCCTCTTTTCGCCCAAGGAGCCACCCATGATCCGCAGCCAACAACGCCGCCTCGACCGCGCCCGCCAAGCGAAGAAACGCCGGCTTTCCCGCGATTCGGCGGTCAAATTCGAGCGGCTGGAGCGCCGCGAATTGATGACCACCGACATCGCCACGCCCCTCGCCATGTGGACCGATCCGCTACCGCCGGCCACGACCGCCCGCTCCACCGCCGCTGCGGCCATTACGCTTGATGCGTCCAACGCTGTCACTCCCGTCCGCGCAGCCGCCTCCCTGCAGAGCACTGGCGTCCCAAGCGCCATGCCCGCCAGTTCGTTGGCCAACGCGCCCCGCGTGGCCGACAGCGGCGCCGAGGGTGAAGCCGCGAACTCGTCGGCCCCCTATGGCACGCTGCGGTTTGATTTCGGAACGGATACTTCCACGGTCGCGCCCGATTTTATCCAGGTGAGCGACACGATGCGGTATTTCCCGGAACGCGGCTTTGGTTGGCTGACGGAGGTAACCGCGGTCGACCGGGGCATGGCGGATGACGAACGACGCGACTTCGTCGCTGGCCAGGATATCACGTTCGCCGTCGACGTACCGAATGGGACGTACGTGGTCGAGCTGACCTTAGGCGACAGGCGGCAGATGCGCGATCGCGTCGAGGTGTACGTGAACGGCAGCCTGCGGGACACCGTGACGACGCTCGGTGGTGAATTCGCCACGCCGCAGTACACGGCGACGGTCACCAATGGGCAACTGGCCATCCGTCTCGTGGACCGCGGCGGCGAATCCGCCCAGGCGGCGATCGCCGCGATGGAACTCACCGGGATCGACCCCGAGGCGGGCGTACCCGGAGACGTGCCGCAAGACGAGTTGACTTTGAGCCCGTTGCTCGTGATCGAAACGCACGGGTACACCTCGCCGCCGAAATCAAACAACTTCATTGGCGAAAAGCTGGGCGATTTAGTCAGCGGCATTGTCGAGGGAGCCTTGGACAAGTATCCCGTGGTGGGCGGGATTGTGGGCGATGTCGCCGGATCAGCCGTGGAGAACGCTGTTGGCCAACTGTTCGCTCCACCGCCGCGACCGCCGGTCACGCAGTGGGTCTACGAACTGTCCCGGGCCATGGCCAAGGCGACTCGACGGGAACAGCTGGGCAATTTCAGCGGCGATGTCCGGCCGATCGCGCTGCCGCGCATCGAAAAAGCGGCCACCGAGCAGGACCTATTGGCACTGCACAAAGGCAGCAAGACGTTTCTCGCCTTGGATTGGACGTTGGAGTCGAGCGCCGGGACGCCCGAGGGTGTGCTGGACGCGCTCAACAATACCTACCAGGAAAATCTGCATCGCGCGTCTGTCACACGAGCGGCGAACGGCTTGTTCCGCATGGTCGAAGCGCGCGTGAACGACAATCTGCGGCGCAATCCGGGCGCAAAGGTCGACTTGCTGATCGTTGGCCACAGCTATGGAACCAACGTCAATCGCGAGTTGGTCACGCTGCTCAACCGTTCCGGTCTGATCGACAAAGTGGACTTCGTAAAGGTCGTGGAGCTCGACCCGGTCGCGATGAACCCGGACGACAACCTCAACGAGCGGGCCGATTCGCATGACCGCTATTTCTGGCGCCACCCGGAGATGGCGCGGGGCGGCAGCCCCGTCGTCGATTCGATCGTGAATTACTTCCAGCGCGACGGGCTGGCGATCACGAACGTCCTCGAAGCCGACCAGACCATGGGCCAGCCGCTGGACGACCAGCTTGGCGGCGGTCCCTTCGGCTTCTTCAACAACTGGGTGCGGGTTTACGATCCGGTGTCGGGCACGGAACTTGATCGGTTCCGCAACCGCGACCCGGAGACCGGCAAGATTTCGCTGGGACAAGTCCGGGATATCGCGTACAGCCCGGATGGCCGCTGGATCGCGACGGCGGGCCAGGACCGGACGATTCGCGTGCGGGACGCGGCGACTCACAACGAGACGCAGCTGATCCAGACGGCGCGTCAAGATGTGACCGACATGGAGTTCTTCCCGGACGGTTCCGCCCTGGCGACCGTGGGCCGGGACGGCCGGGTGCGGGTCTTCTCCACCACGACCGGGGCGGAACTGTGGAAAGGCGAACATCACGGGGTGATCGGGGCCGCGACTGGATATGTCGGCGCGACGCGGTTAGCGATCAGCGCCGACGGGCGTGTCCTGGCGACAGCCGGCACTGGAAAATCGATCAAGTTGTGGCAAAGACAGGGAGACTCTTGGAGTTTCTCGCAGACGCAAACGTTGCCTGGCCACGCGGGCGGAACATTCGCGATCGACTTTCATCAGGATGGCACTTTGGTGACCGGTGGCGGAGACAATCTCGCGCGGATCTGGCAGGTCGTGGGAAGCAGCTACGCGTTACGCCAAACATTGACGATGGCCGGCCCCGTGCAACGTTCGGTGTTCAATCACCAGGGAACCTCGCTGGCGCTCGCCGCTGGCCGCGAAACGTCGCTCTGGATGCGTGGCGGCGACGGGCAATGGCTGAGGGTGCGGACTTTCACGGACCATGTGGATGACGTGAAAGCGGTGACGTTCAACAACGCGGGCACGGTCTTGGCAACGGGCGGAGAGGACAAAACCATTTTCCTCTACGACACGGCGACCGGACGCAAAGTGAACACCTTGAACCAAGCGATGCTGCCGGTCAGGAATCTCGCGTTTTCGCCGGATGGAACCCGTTTAGCCGCCGTCTCGATCGATATGCGGGGCGGTCCGGTCAACGATATCGACGTCACGGAAAACGCGCGGTCACGGGTCGGTTTAATCGAGAACTTGAAATCCGGCGGCAGCAAACGCCACTCGGAAGTTCCGTTCATCTACATCGACGAAGTGATCAAAAAGGGGAACGATCCGTTTTTCGAAAACCGCGACAAGCCCAGGGCTAGCCGCTTTGGCGACTTCGTGCCCGTCGAAGAGGGACCAGGGGTGGCGGATAGCTCGGGTTGGACCCTGGATGACGCCGATTCGATCGCCGCTACCGCCGATGTCGCGCGCAATCTGCGGCCTCCCGTCGTCGCCCGCCCCGTCGGTTCGCGGACAATCACCGATTCCGTGGCTTTCGACATCGACGCTGTCTTCTCCGACCCGGACTCGAACGCGCTCACGCTCACCGCGCGTTCCAGCAACCCGGCCATGATGCAAGTCACCTTGAACGGCGGTCGCCTGACGCTCCGGCCGCTCGAAGAGGGAACTGTGGATGTGGAACTGACAGCCCACGATGGCCTGTGGGCGACGCAACAGCGGTTCCAAGTCACTGCGGATGGCGCCTACTGGAGAGGTGTCGCGCAGCGTCTGAACACGGAGACCCAGGCCGCCGCCCGGCAACTCGCCGAAGCGGGTGAACACGCCGATCGAGCGGAAGCCGCCATTGACCGTGCGGGCCGGCAAGCCACGGACGCGATCGCGGCCCTGGAACGGCTCAACCAGCGGCAACCCGAGTTGCGGACGGGCCTAAACAACGCTCAGCGCCGGGCGACGCAAGCCCAGTCGGAATTCGCGGCGGCGACGCAAGAGCGTGACAGCTTGCAAGCGTCCTACAACCGCGCGGAATCCGCTCGCGTGAATGCCCGCAACGAGTACGATCGCATCGACGGTTCGACCCGCCAAGCGCGTCAAGCCTTCGACCAAGCGGTGGACCGCCGACAGGCCGCCTGGCAGCGGTTGCAGAATGCCTCGAATCGGGAACGGCCACAGCGGCAATCCGAATGGCAGTCGGCTCGGGATGCCGCTGCCGCCGCCGAGTCCCGCTGGAACGATTGGCAACGCCAGCGAACGGCTGCTGAACAGACGCTGAACGCGGCGCGCGACCAACGCGACGCTTTCGAACGGCAACTCAACGCGGCCAATCGCCGGGTCGACAATCTGGCAGGCCCGCGTCGAACAGCGAACGAGGAACTCGCGTTGGCGCAAACCCGATGGAACAATTGGGAACGCGACATGGCCGCCGAACGGACTCGGCTGGCCGCTGCCCAGGCCGACACCAATCAGGCTCGGGATCAGTGGAATCAGGCGAATACCAAATCGCGGAATGCCGCGACAGCGCTCGATTCCATCGCTCGGCAGTTGAACGAAGCTCGGCAAGCCAAATGGGTCCAACGTATCGGCCTCGACCAGTTGGAGAACGGCGCGTTGGCCGACGCCCAGCGGCGACGTGTTGGGCAGACGTCGCGTCTTGATCAACTCGGCACACGCATCACCCGTACCCAAGAGCGGATCACCGCCGCCCTTGGCCAATAACCGGTTGGTCAGAAACGCCGCACGGTCGTTACCCGCATCCCTCACGGATCGCGGGTAGCGACTGCGAACTCCCCGCCGTCGGGCGAAGAGGCCAACGAGAACCCGGACGCCCGGCGGCGGTTGTCGATGGAACAGGCGACCGCCGCTGCCTACTTCCCAGACGATGGTTTGTCTTTTCAGCGCGACACCGCGTTGTCCTTCAGCCAGGCGCGCACGGACGATTCGAGCACGGCGAGCGGCACGGCGCCGTCGCGGAGCACCACCTCGTGGAATTCGCGGATGTCGAAGCGGTCGCCCAGCTCGCGTTCCGCTTCGGTTCGCAGCTCGCGGATCTTCAGTTCGCCGATCTTGTAGCCGAGCGCTTGCCCCGGCCACGAAATGTAACGGTCGATCTCCGACCGGATATTGTGTTCCGCCAACGCCGTGTTTTCGCTCATGAAGCGAATCGCCTGCTCGCGGGTCCAACCCAAATAGTGCATGCCCGTATCGACGACCAAGCGGCAGGCCCGCCACATCTCGAACGTCAGCCGGCCGAAGTCGCTATAGGGATCCTGATAGAAGCCCGTTTCAAGTCCCAGCCGTTCGGCGTACAGCGCCCAGCCTTCGATGAACGCCGTGAAGTTGGTGAAGCGGCGAAAGGGCGGCAGTCCCGTCATTTCCTGCTGCAACGCAAGTTGCAGGTGGTGGCCCGGGACGGCCTCATGCAGCGACAACGCTTCCA
>JBIKVL010000261.1:0-6222 GCA_044356875.1 Pirellulaceae bacterium
CGGCGGCGTAGAGCTTCGCGTCGAGTTCAGTGCCGAGCGTCTCCGGCTTCCAATAATCGAACCGGGATTGGAATTCCTTGCGGCATTCCTCGAAACGCTCGCGGCACGCCGCCCGGCGTTCGACCGAAGGGTCCTTGGCGATTTCGTTAAGCAGCAAGGCGGGTTCCAGCAGACTGAGCGGCGGCGGCAGAATATCGGCCCGCAAGTCCTGCATGCCCTTGATCTTGTGGTAGAGCGGTCCTTCCACCTGGACTTCCGACCGCATCCAGGAACTACAGAGGGCGAACAGCAGGAAGTTCGCGGCAAAAACTCCAACGAGGGTATACAGTTTCGCGCGGAAACCGAGGTCGCGGAAGCGCATAGAGGATAGTTCCAAAAACGAAGGGGCTGACACGCCGGCCCGTGCCGCCTACACGAGCCTACGCGCATATCGAAACGAGAAGTTTTCCCAGCAAGGATAGTCCGCGCGTGATAGCGGGCAAGAAACTTTCCCGGATTTGCCTAAGAATTGGCCGAAGTGAACAGACGTCGACGAGCCTGTTCGGCGATCAGCAGCACGGCGGGATGCGTGAGTTTCCGTTCCACGGAGATAGCGTAGAAACGCTCGCGGACATTCTCCAGCGTCCCGAGACACCTCGCATGGTAGCGTTGGCACACCTCCTTCTGCACGACGCTCGGCGCGGCGAACAATCCGTGCCCGTGCTGGCCAAGCGTTTGCAGCATCGCCATGTCCTCGACCTCACCCGTCACTTGCGGGCGGATCTCGTGGGCGGCGAACCACTGTTCCAGCGATTGACGCAGGGCCGTGTTGGGCGTTTGCAAGAGCAGCGGCGCCCCGTGCAGCGAGCGGGGAAAGTCCTTCCGATACCGCCGAGCCAATTCGGGCGTGCCGAAGATCGAGATCCCGGTTTCTCCCAGCAAGTGATTGAACGCCCGCACTCGCGACGACGGCATCATGGGGGAATCGGCAATCACCAGATCGACGCTGTGGATCGCCAACTCCGCGAGCAACCGTTCGGTCTTGTCGATGCGGACGTACAGTTGAAAGGCGGGCCGCATCGTGAACGCCGGCTCAAGCAGCCGGTAGGTCGTCAGTTTGGGAAGCGAATCGGAGATGCCGATGCAGAACCGCTTCGGCGCCGGCAGCGACTCGCCACGCACGGTTTGCAGCAGCTCGCGTCCCAGCGAAAAGATCTCGTCCGCGTAGCGAAACACGGCCTCGCCCTCGGTGGTCAGGACAAGGGTCCGTCCCTGTTTCTGAAACAGCTTTTGCCCGAGCGACCGTTCCAGCGCCCGCAACTGGGCGCTGACCGTCGGCTGCGCCAAATGGAGCGACTCGGCGGCTTTCGACACCGAGCCTTCCTTGACGACCGTCCAAAAGTACAGCAGATGGTGGTAGTTCAGCCAATCCACAGGGAGCCTGTTTCGTTCCGATTCGATTCGTTCCGTTCCGATTCGTTCCGATTCGTTCCGCGGCACCCGCTTACGAAGCCAGCGTTTTCGCGAAGAAGTGATAGAGCGGGATGCCGCAGACCAGATTGAAGGGGAAAGTGATTGCCAGAGCGAGAGTCAGGTAGTACGTCGGGTTCGCTTCTGGCAAGGTCAACCGCACCGCGGGCGGAGCCGCGATATACGAAGCGCTGGCGGCCATCGTTCCTAGCACCGTGCAGCCACCTACGGACAGTCCCGCCCAATGTCCTAGGGCCACGCCGATCGCCCCGTGCAGGATGGGCGTCACCATGCCGAAGGCCAACAGGAATGGTCCCACTTTCCGCAAATCGCCCACCCGCGCCGCCGCCACCAAACCCATTTCCAGGATGAACAGCATCAAGGCGCCCTTGAAACCGCCGTCGAAGAACCCTTCAACCGACTGATAGCCCTTCTCGCCCATCAAGAAGCCCAAAAGGGTCCCTCCGACCAGCAAGACCATCGTCCGTCCAGTCACGATTTCATGCAACAACTCGCCAATCTTCCGGCCGGTGTCGGAAGCCTCGGCGGCGCCCGATTCGCCAGGAGAACCCATCGCTAAGGCGGCGCCGCCCGACTGGCCGACCACCATCGACGACCGCGACGTGGTCGCGGCCGTCCCGACGGCCCCGATCGCCAACGCGATATGGATCCCGGGACTCTCCATCAGCGTCAGCAACGTCGGCAAGTAACCTTCCAGCTTCAGTCCCAGTTGGGCGCAAAACTGTTGAGCGGCGATGAAGGTGACCGCCGACACCGAGCCATAGTGGGCGGCCACGCCGGCGGCGTCGGCGATCGAAAACCGCCCCAGGTACCGCATGCCGAGGAAGGCCGTCACCGGCGTGATCACGCCCAGCAGCACCGTCGCCACCGCCGGCCACATGATCTCCTGGAACTCGGCGTGCCTCAGCTCCATTCCACCTTTGATCCCGATCGCGAATAGCAGATAGATCGACAGCGAAGCGTACAGTTCCTTGGGTAAGGACAGTTCACTGCGGATCAGTTTCGCGATCACTCCCAAGCCGAACGCGAGCGTGATCGGCGACAGCAGGTTGGCTTGGAGTAGTTCCAGGGTCGACAAGGCGAGTCTCCTCAGTCGCGAGTGGTAGGTCAGGGAAGCAACGCGGCTAAGACATGGGGCTCCTAAGACATGGGGCTCGGGGCCGACGTTCCGGCTTTCACGCCGTTCGCGATTTCCCGGGCTCCCGAAGCGGACTCGCGAGCCCAAGTCCGTAGGAAGCAATAGGTGGAAGTCAGTCCGTAAAAAATCGCCGCGAAGCGCAGCAGCACAAACGCTTCGGAGGCCCACCGTCCCGGCAGCAGACTGGCCACTACCGCGCCAAACGCCGTCGCGACCGCGATGCTCCAGGCAAGTTTTGGAGTAAGACCGCTGAACCGCGAATCGTGAACGCTACTCATCATTCGCTCCTTGATACCTTGAACGGTCCGCTGCACATGTCCGATTCAGGACTTGGGGGAATCATCGGCCTGAGGGAGCATCCTGACAAATAGATAAGAGGTCGCGATCTATAGAAAAAAAACGCGATCCTTCTATCCAAGCAAACCGCCGGCCCCGGACAGGCCGCCGAAAACATTCCGTCGGCCCTGGTAAACTCCGTGCTACGCACACAAAAGCTGGCGGCCGCGACGCGGGCCGTCTCGACGAACGCAATCACGTATCCGGTCGTCGCCACCGCCGATCTACCAGGACTCGCCTCGAACAACGCCATCGTAGTTTCGCGTCAGACGTTCGCGCCGCAAGATCCGCTTCGAGTCAGTCTTTATTTCTCCTACCGCAAGGCGATTTACGACACGGCGACCGCAAAACTTAAAGAGTGGAGGAAAATGCTCGTTGAGCTGATTGTTTCAAGGCGGCCAGTCGGCCGAAGTCGACGGCCAGGGACGCATTTATATCAGCAACCTGGGCGACGGAGCGGGACTTGTCCGGTTCAATCCCCATACGGCCAAGTTCGAACAACCACCGCTCAATTTGGTCGCCGAACTCCGCAAGTTCATACCGCCCGACGGCGACGTCAAACGAAATTGGGACATCGATTTGAGTCAACTCGTTGTCCATCGCGAGCGACTGTATATTGTCTTCGATCGCAACTATCGCGTCCGGACGCCGAACGGCATCTTCGATACGTGCAATGGCGTGGTGTCGTTGCCGCTCGAACACTGGGACGACGCCGCCGCCTTTGGCCGTGAACTGCGGCTGCACGCCGCCCCGCGAGAGCCCGATCAAGCGATCGGAGTATGTGAATACGCCTACTACTATTCCAAACTCGACCACTGGCCAGATCACGGTGCTGCCCCAGCTGGCGGTCACCCTGGACAAGCCCAGCTCGGTCAAGGACTTTCGCCGCATCGTGCGTTGTTTCCTTCCTGACCTTCACCGACACGACGGCTCGTACGACCTAGTGCTTGGCGGCGACGCGGAAAACGGCGGGCAACCGCAGGTGCGGATCATCGATGATTTCATTCCACCACAGCCACCATGAATCCTGAGGAATTTTCCATGTCCGAAACGCATGATCCCCAACGCCGACGGTTTCTCAAGGCGGCCAGCGCGGCGGCGGCGGCGGCAACCGCGTTCCCGCCGACATTCCACGTACACGCGTCCGACAAATCCGGGTCGAAACCGGCGATCGTCGGCTCAGGCGAGTTCACTTACGAATGCCACCACAACTGGGGCGAGGCGCCACCGCGGATCCGCTGGCACGCCACGCACGGGGTCGCGATCGACGAGGCGGGTCTCGTCTATATCACGCACCGCGCCCCGTTTCGTTCCGACATCGATACAACGGCCGTATTCGAACCCTCGGGACGTTTCGTTCGTTCCTTTGGAAAACAATGGAACTTCGGAGGCCATGGCATCGACATCCGAAAAGATGGGAATGACGAATATCTCTATCTGTCTATTACGACGACGAAGCCGCCCGACGGCTCCGCGCCACGCCCTGGGTTGGTTGTTAAAACGACGCTCAAGGGAGAAATTGTTTGGGAGCTGCCTTATCCGAAGGAGTCCGGGTTGTATGCCGTGCCGGAAAAGTACAGTCCAACGAATCTCGCCTTCGCGCCGGATGGCGGCTTCTATGTCGCCGATGGCTATGGTTCGGACTATATCCATCAATACGACGCCAACACGAAACTTATTCGGTCGTTCGGGGGAACCGGCGAGCGACCTGGCCAGTTCAAAACGCCGCACGGACTCTGGCTCGACAACCGGCCCGGTCGCGATCCGAGGTTGATTGTCGCCGACCGAGCGAACGGCCGGTTGCAGTATTTCACCTTGGACGGCAAACCGGATGGCATCGTTGGCAACGTGAGTTTCCCGGCCCACTTCGACATCCAAGGATCAAAGCTGCTCATACCCGACCTGCACGCCCGCATCTCGATCTTTGATCGCGACAATCAAGTGAGCACGCATCTTGGCTACGATCCGAAGTGGACCGAGGAGGTGCTCGCCGGTTTCAAAATGCGGGAACAACCCGAGCGTTGGTTGAATGGACGATTTGTCCATCCCCACGACGCCTGCTTCGACCGCGACGGAAACATTTACGTCGTCGAGTGGGTTACGACGGGCCGAATTTCGTTTCTGAGAAAAGTGGCATGATCAGCGGGTTGCGGGGCGAGGGCGGCTTTTGGACGACGGGGCCGCCTCGCGATGGGCCGCGAGTGTTGCCAATAAGTCCTTGCGCCGCGCTTCCGCCGCCTCTCGCGCTCCGGGATCATGGCTGGAATAGATCACGACCGGGGACCGCCGCGACGCAACCAACCGCCGCGACTCGCCGCCCGGCATGAACGAGGGCTCGCGGGCGTACGCTTCGCAACGCACCACTAGCCAATCGCCACGCCAAGCCCGCGGCACCCGCAGCACAAGCGTGAACTCGTGGCCGCCCTCCAAGGTAGAACGCGCGTCGCCCCGCAGCTTGAAATAGGCCCCGAAACCGCCGTTCGACACGCCGCTCGCCACCCGCCATTCCTGGGGCGGCAGTTGCTCCCAACGCGTCTCCGTCAGCGTGGCCGTATCGGCCGCACCGCGGACCGAACCCCGCGCTGGACCGCCCGCCAACAACGGCGCGAACCCCTGCAACTGGAAGTCCAGCCACCGTGAGCTGTGATCGCGACGCTGAGCTTGCATCGCACCCGCAATGTCCGTCGACATGGTCGTGCGCGGCAGATAATCGACCACTTGCGCGGTTCGCGCGGGGCTCTCCAGGCGAGTCACCAGTTCCACGATCTCGTGGCCGCTCGCCGGCGAATTCAACAGCGTGACGCGAACCCGAACCTCGACCAGCCGTCCCCCTGGGTCGGCCGCTAACGACTCTGGCGTCGTTACGTCGCTGGCCGCGACCAGCGTTTCGATTTCCCAACGGGCACCCGAGTCGTCTCGCGCCACCGCATAACCCGGCACGAGATAAATGCTAAGAACCACGCCGAGGACGCCATCCATCAGCGCCGATCGGCCAACACTCCTTTTCGTGACAAACACGTGACCGCTCCACGAACGACTCCTTCCTGGCTTCCGCCGGCCCTGGGGCCGGCAGGTGCCTCGATATCCGGCTCCCTCCTGGAGCACCTACGCAAAGGAATGCTATGCGGTGGTCAACGGCTGGCAAGCGCGATTTCGGCCACGCCCCCAGTTTTTAGAAGTTAGGTTTTTCCGTGTCGGGTACTTCAAGGTTAGTGGGCGCAGCCCGGACCCACGTTCGCGAAGAAGTCATGGCCTTTGTCGTCGACAAGGATAAAGGC
>JBIKVL010000262.1:0-6220 GCA_044356875.1 Pirellulaceae bacterium
CGGAACGTTTTCTACCGGGATTCGAGTCGCTGTTGGAAGCGTATTATCGGCGGCTGGCCGAGTCCCCGAGAGGCCGCGCGGAGGAGCGACCATGAGCAGCGACCGGCGAGCGTGGATGACGAACGCCGCGCGGCGAACGGCCGCGCTCGCGCTCGCAGGCCAGTCCCTGTGGAATTGGGAAACGGTTCGCATGGCTGACGGCCAAGAGTCGGCTGCGGCAGGTGCCAAAACGGCGGGTACTGGAACGGCAGGTGCGCCCGCGCCGAACATTGCGCGGGACGTCGCGATGAAGGCGGCGACTCTGCCTGCCGTACGGCGCGGCTTGGATTACCTTGCGCGAATGCAAAATCCGGACGGATCGTTCGGGCTCGGATTGTACTCGCGGAATGTCGGAGTCTGCGGACTGGCGGGGTTGGCGATGATGGCCGACGGCAGCACGCCCGGTCGGGGACCGTTCGGACGCGCGGTGGATCGCGTGTTGGCGTTCCTCATGGATTGTTGCCGCGACAGCGGATTTGTGGCTCAAAGCGAATCGGCCAGCCATGGGCCGATGTACGAGCATGGTTTCGCGACGCTGTTCTTGGCCGAGGCGTACGGCATGTCCCGCGCGGCTGGACTACGGGAAAAACTGGCCAGCGCCGTGCGTTTGATTGTCGAAACCCAAAACCGCGAAGGCGGTTGGCGATACTTTCCCGAACGCCGCGATGCCGACATCTCGGTGACGATTTGCCAAGTGATGGCGTTGCGGGCCGCGAAGAACGCCGGTCTCTTCGTCCCGCCACTGACCATCGATCGTTGCGTCGCTTACATCCGACGCAGCCAGAACAGCGACGGCGGCTTCATGTACCAGTTATCGATGGGCGGACCGAGCAAGTTTCCCCGCTCGGCCGCCGCCGTCGTCGCGCTCAACAACGCGGGAATTTACGACGGACCAGAGGTTGAACGGGCGCTCGATTACGTCATGGAATTCCTGCCCGGCTCGACCGCCGCCGCGATGGAGAACCACTTCCTCTATGGCCACTACTACGCGGTGCAGGCGATGTGGCAGGCGGGAGGCGACCGTTGGCGCCGGTGGTATCCGGCGATCGAAGCGGAGCTGTTCAAACGCCAGCAATCGGACGGCGCTTGGCTTGATTCCGTTTCGCCCGTTTACGGCACCGCGATGTCCTGCCTGATATTGCTCATGCCCCGTAACCATCTGCCTATTTTCCAAAAATAACGGGCTTCCAAAAACAACAGGCTTCCAAAAAGACAGGCTTCCAAAAAGACAGCCTCAGAACCCCGCCTAACGCGATGGACAAGCCACAACCGATCACAGCCTCATTCCTGTTCAAGCCGCTGGCCAGCTTGGTTCTGTGGTCGAGCCTAGCGTCGGCTGCCGCTGCCAATGAGCCGACTGTGGAATGGCAGGGCGGACGGCAGGAAAAGGCGGAGCTTCTGAGGTTCGCCCCGGACCAGTTGGTTTTGCGCATCCATGGCCTCGAGCGGACCGTGGCCGCATCCGAGTTCAATCGATGGGGGCGATTGCGGGAGCCGCCACGCGGTCCGGCTTTCCTACTGAGTGGCGGCAGCCTGATCGTGGTCGACGACTGGAATGTTGCCCAGGATCGAATTCGAGCTGAAGCATTCTGGGCAACCGAGCTTTCCTTGGAGCGTCGATTTCTTCGAGCCGCCATGCTGGCGTGGTCGACGGACGCGATGGCCCACGACCGTGAGCTGCGCACGTGGCTCGCGGCGGCCACGCCACAGGCTCCGCCGACAGTCCGCGATCAACTGTTGCTGGAATCGGGGGACACCGTGAGCGGCGGCGTTCTCGGATGGGAGGAGTCGAACGGCGACGAGCCCAGGCGGCTACGCGTGAAACTCGCGCGGGGCGAAACGCGAATCGCCGCCGACACGATCCGCGCCATCGTCTGGTCAAGTCGGCCGACAGGCGCCGGCGACGTTCCCTCGATTCGGGAGCCCTCGATCCGCGAGCCCTCGATCGGGCCTGGCGGTCCGACACAGCCGCCAGCGACCGCATCTAAACCGACCGGTTGGCTTCTTGGCTTGCGGGATGGTTCGCTGCTGCGGTGCGATCGCGTCGACAGTGGGCAAACGCGGGCCGGCGCGAACGGTGGAGGTACTGGGTCGGGGTCGCTGGTGCTCATGTTGCGGGACGGTGTCGCCCTGACGTGCGACGCGGCCATGCTGCGCGACGAACTGGTTTTCGTTCAGCCGCTGTCGCCACGAGTTCGCTTTCTCTCGGACCTGGAGACGAGCGGTTACCGGCATGTCCCGCTGTTCGGCTTGCCTTGGGGCTTCGAACGCGATGCCAACGCGGCGGGCGGCGCTCTGCGGTGTGGCGGCAAGCGGCATATCAAGGGACTGGGAATGCATGCGACTTCGCGGTTGGCGTTTTCCCTCGGCGAGCCATGCCGCCGCTTTCAAGCGCGGTTGGGAATCGACGATGCCGCTGGCAAGCGCGGCGGCGGTGATCCGGCAGCGGGCCAGCGCGGCAGCGTGATTTTCCGCGTTTATCTGGATCGTGGGGCAGGAAAGTGGGAGCCGGCGTTCGCGAGCGGCGCGGTGCGGGGCGGCGACGATCCGATTCCGCTCGACCTGGACATCAGCGGCGCCCAGGGGCTGGCGTTGATCGTCGACGCGGCGGACCACGGCGATCAAGGCGACCTCGCCAACTGGCTCGACGCCCGCGTGGAGTAGCCGGAGGCGAATCGCGTGAAGTTGATCGTCGTCCCGTTCTCGTTCTCATGCATGGCCGCGATCCTGTGCTCAACGCGCTTCCCAGATGCGAACCATGCCTTCGGAGTCGGCGGTCACGAGGCGAGTACCATCGGGACTGAAGGCGAGACCGGTCACGTTGCCATAGTGTCCCCGGAGCGTGTGAACTTCTTCGCCGCTGTCAACGGACCATAGTTTCACGGTTTTGTCCGCGTATCCGCTGGTGGCCAAACGCGAACCGTCTGCGGTGAAATCGACGTCCCAGACGGTCGTGCCATGGCCACGGAAGCGGTGGACGAGTCGACCGGACCGGACGTCGTAGAGATCGGCGCCGCCGATGTTTCCCACGGCCGCCACGTAGCGGCTATCCGGCGAAAACGCGGCCCGCAGGTAGCCCCAGCCCGAGCGCAGCACGTATCCAGGCGATTCCGACTTCCAGTGGTGAATGAGCCGGCCGTTCGCCACGTCGACAATTTTCAGTTCGCCATGCTGGTCGAATTGATAGGGTATGGCGAGCAGCTTTCCATCGGGACTGAAGGCGGGTAGCTGCGGGACGTCGTCGATCTTGAAACGAGGACGTTGGTCCGCGAGCTCCAACAGTTCTACGTAGGAACCGCCGTAACCATACGCGAATGCCGCCAAGCCGCTCGTGGGATGCAACGCGACCCCATGCAACACGCGCGGAGCCTGTTCGTGCCTGGCGACTGCGGCGGCCACCGTCGCGGCCTCTGTGTCGAAAAGCTTTCGCGATTGTCCCGTCTCGCAGTTCCACTCGAAGACTTCGCGATCGCTGGCGGAAAGCACTATCCGGGGATCGCCGCCTCTCGCAAGGCATCGGATCGGTTGCGAATGCCCAGTCCATTGATGGAGCAGGGCGCCGCTATCGGCATTCCAAACTCGAACCGTTTTGTCGTCGCCCGCGGTGATGATGCGGCGGCCGTCGGAAGTGACCAACACGTCATTGACCGCTTCGTCGCCGGCATCGAGAACCCGCGCCGTTTCGCGGACTGGCACCTGCCAGTTCCAGACGAATCCAAACGATCGATTGATACCCCGGTCCGTGTTGGCGCGAGCGCCGCCGAAGCCGACCAAATGGCGGTCGTCCGGCGAGAAGGCCAGTTCCAGCAGGTTGCCCGGCACGCCATGGATGGCCATCAGTTCGCGGCCGGTTCGCGTATCCATTACGTGGATTCTGAAGATCCAAGCTTGTCGGCGCAATTCGCGGTCGACGGTGGGAGGCAGCGGCGGGACAGCGCTCCGCAACGCGGCCACCTCCAGATCGCCATTCATTTCCTGGACAACAAATGCCAGCATCCGTCCGTCGTTGCTGAAAGTGTGTCCGAACGTTTCGCCGGGGGCATGCACGAGCGTTCGCAAGGTTTCATCCGCGATGTGGAGGATCCGCGTTTCGAAATGAGGAAAGCCCATGTCGGAGGCGATCCATTGGCCGTCGGCGCTGATGGCGCGCGGCGTCTCGAACCGCGGGATGGAGAGATCGGGCAGCCGCGTGCCAGTTCGCGCATCGTAAACGGGCAGCGGTCCGGGAGGGCCATCCACTGGGTGATTGGGATCGAACTGGGAAGGGAAGATCAGACGATGGTCCGAGGTGAAGATGAACCACGGAGCGCGATAGCTCGTCCCAGCCGGATTCAGGGGAAAAGTCGCCACCATCGCTCCCTCGTCGTTCAACAGCGAGAAATGTCTTGGACTGAGAAGCTGCGGTTCATCGGACGTCAAAAGGCCAATGCGGGAACCGTCGCGGGAGACGGCGAGCTTCACGGGGGTGCCTTCGACTTCACGCGACCAGACTTCCCGCTGGGAGGCGACATCGATCGATCGAACGCGTCGGTGAGTTGCCAAAAGGAGCCGCTGGCCGTCGCGGGACAGCGCGGCCTGGGGTGGCGACTCTTCCATCCGCACGGTCAGTGAGAGCAGCTCCCGTCCAGTGGCGTCCCAGACCCGAACATTTCTGGCGTCGTCCACGGCGCAAAACCGCCGGCCGTTGCCGCTGATCCCGCCTCCGAGCAAGGGCTCGTCGAACGGGCCGATGGCATTGACCGGTGTGGTGAGGCAGAGCCGCCTAGCGTAAATCCACTCCCAGCCGCGGTGCCGCTCGGGGCATTGGAGGAGTGCTTGGCTCGCAGCTGAAACATCTCCGGCCGAGAATTCGCCCTCGGCTAAGGAGAGAAATGTGCGATAGCGTGCGCGGCTTTGCCCATCGAGCGCCAACCATGTCATGCGCGACTGCAGCAAGGCAACGATCAGCGTGAGCGTCAAGGTGGCCAGAATAGCGGTCCAAACGGGATGCCGCCGCGTCCACTTAGCGAAGCGACGCACGACGCTTGGAGGTTGGGCGAGGATCGGTTTGTGGGCGAGCCAGCGCGCCAGATCGTCGGCCAAGGCCGCAGCCGACTCGTAGCGCCGCGATGGCTCGCGTTCGAGTGCTTTGCGGCAGATTATGGCGAGTTCGCGATCCACCAGGGGATTCGACGCGCGCGGCGATGGGGCGTCGCTTTCCAGCGTTTGCTGGCAGGCTTCCCAGGCGTTGGCGCCGCGAAACGGTGGCTGACCTGTCAGGCATGCGTAAAGGATGGCCCCCAGTCCGTAGACATCCACGGCGACGGACAACGAGCGTTCGCCGCGGATCTGTTCGGGCGCCATGTACCCGGGAGTGCCCACGGCGGCGCCGGTTCCCGTCATGCGCTCATGCGAATCAAGAATGCGTGCCAAGCCAAAGTCGGTGACGTGCGGATCGCCTTTTTCATCGACCAGCACATTAGCCGGCTTGAGGTCGCGGTGCAGGATGCCATGTTGGTGGGCGAAATGGACGGCCCGAGCCACTCGTTCAAGCAATCCAGCCGCGGCCCGGGGATTGCCGCGCAACCGTGCAAGATGTTGATTGAGGTTTCCACCCTCGACCAGCTTCATCGTGTAGTACGACCACCCCTCATGCTCTCCGACCTCGTAGATCGGGACGATGTTGGGGTGGGCGAGTCGTGCGGCCGCCTCGGCCTCTTGTTGAAACCTCGCCAGGTCGACGGGCGCGGCGGCGCGGCCGGCGAGTACCATTTTCAACGCGACGGCGCGTTGAAGGCTGCGTTGCCGAGCTCGATAGACGACTCCCATGCCGCCGCGGGCCAGCTCCCCTTCCAGTTCATAATCGCCGAACTCGCGGAAGGGAGGACCGTCGCCGGCTTGGGGCGCCGACGCCTCCGCCGCGTCGGTCGTCGGCAGGCGTTGCTCGTCCAGGGCAGCCGCCCACTGGTGCATCGCCCGCCGATTGGCAAAGAAAGACTTCAAATCGCCCGCCAACTGCGGATACTGCCGGAGCAACGCCTCTTCGTCGGGAGGCTGGCCCTTCTCGGCGGCTTGGAGATAGGCGGCCAGGACATTGTCTAGCTGCGAGTCGCTCACGTTCGCTCCCAAGCAGTTGGCGGTTGCGAGTCCTTTTTCCACTAAGTCTCAAGAGCCCATCCGCCGGATATTGTGCGCGAGATTC
>JBIKVL010000263.1:0-6213 GCA_044356875.1 Pirellulaceae bacterium
GAGCGGGTGGCCGCCCATTCGGGAGCGATCATGGGCGTGGCCGTGCTGTTGGCGATCGCGGTGGCCGCGAGGAATTGGCTGGCGGACGTGGTCGTCGCGGGAGTGCTCGCCGTGTTGGCGAAGTGGGCGGATGGTGGCCGTTCGCGGCGGGCAGTCCTTTACGCCTTGCGGTTGCTGGAGTGGCGGGCGCGGCGCGCGGGATTCCGTCGTCCGGCCCATGTCACTTTGTCGTCATGGTATGGCCGCCTTCGCCCCGTCTTGGCGCCGGACGCCAGTGGCGCTGTGGCGGGGTTGCTCGCAACGGCGGAACGTTGCCTGTACGCCGTTCCCGACGCGACGCCCGGTCATGGGGCCGGTAGGTTTCCCGACTCGAGCGGCCAGGGGATGACGACGGCGGTTCCCGCCGCTCACAGTTGCCGGTTGCTGCCGAGCATCGCCACGTTACGGCGGGCATTTCGAGACACAACCACGCCAGCCGGAAACAAAGAGAGGCGTCGATGAGCGTTTCAGAGAAGGTTGCCAATCGCGGTCCCAATGATCTGACGTCGCCCGCCATGCTCGACATGCCCGCGTCCGCCGCTCGATCATGCGCGGCGCATGGACCGGTCTGTGAGCACCAGGAGTCGATCGACGGCTTGCGGGCGGCATTAAATGGCACGCTCATCGGCAAGGAATCGACCGTCGAGTTGGTCTTGGCGTGTTTGCTGGCCCGCGGTCATCTCCTGTTCGACGACCTGCCGGGACTTGGCAAGACAACGCTCGCGAAAGCGTTGGCGCACGCCGTGGGTGGTCGCTTCGCGCGTGTGCAATGCACCCCCGACTTGTTGCCCGGCGATGTGACGGGATTCAACCTTTTCAATCAGCGGACGCGAGAATTCGAGTTTCGCGAAGGGCCGGTGTTTTCCGACGTCCTGTTGGCGGACGAAATCAATCGGGCGACGCCGCGGACCCAAAGCGCGCTCTTCGAAGCGATGGCCGAACGACAGGTGACGATCGATGGGCGGACGTACGCATTGAGCGGCACGTTTTTTGTGATCGCCACGCAGAATCCGGTGGAGAGCCACGGCGCGTATCCCTTGCCGGAGGCGCAACTGGACCGGTTCGCGATGAAGCTGAGGATCGGCTATCCAGACCCGCGGAGCGAGTTGGCGATGCTCGCGGCGAACGTGGGCGCCAACGGCCAGAAAGCTCCTCCGCCCGCGGCGATCCTGGACCCGCAGCGGCTCGACGCGCTCCAGCAACATGTGGCCAATGTCGCGGTCGCGTTGCCGGTGCGGCAGTACTTGGTGGACCTCGCCGCCGCGACCCGCAGTCATCGCGCGGTGAGCTTGGGATTGAGTCCACGGGGATTGCTGGCATGGCAAAGAGTGGCACAGGCCCGCGCCCACTTGCAGGGTCGCGACTTCGTGCTGCCCGATGACGTGCAAGCTGTCGCCGGTCCTGTTTTGGAGGTCCGGTTGGCGGGCGAGTTCGAAGCCGCGCCGCGAATCATCGCCGACATCCTGTCGTCCGTGAAAGTGCCCGTGTTTTAGAGTCGCGAGGAACGGAACGAATGACGCGAACAACGCGAACGACACGAACAACGCGAACGACACGCGGCTGGGACGCTCGAGCAGGCCGCGATCAAGACGGCACGACACGGGACAAGATGGGGCCACACGGTTGGGACGCGGCCGCCCGCCGGGCCCTTCCACTCGTGCTGATGGCGTTGGCCATTGCGGCGGGCGGCGGCTGTCATCGAGCCGCGTATGAGGAGCCCGAGCATCACGTTCCAGCCCATCGACCGGCCGACTACCCGGCAGCCGTCGCGCGGCTGGAAGCTTTGCACCGGCAGTTTCTCGGCGGCGAGTCGGCTAGCAACGCGATTGGGAACGCGACGGAGAACACGGCTGGAAACACGTCGGAGAACGTGACGGAGAATGCGACGGAGAATGCGACGGAGAACGCGGCTGGGAATGCGGGCATCGTGAACGTGATCGATCCGTTCGACGAGTTCCATGACTTGGCGCGCTGGCTTCCGGAGCTCGCGGGCGACAGCGATTTGGTGGAAGCGGAATGGGTGCGAGTGAATCGGCAAGCCCGCATATTGGTCGATGCGCTCGCGCCGGTGCGGGCGGCGGCGTTGGCGGATCGACTGCGGTCGTACGACAGTCGGCGGGAAATGTTCGCGTCGGGCCTGCGCGAGCTTCGCGCGGTCGCCGATGCGTTTCCGCGGAACAACCTTCGGGAGGAGCGGGAATGATCGAGGCGATGGCGAGCGGCGCGTTGTTGCGGTTCGTCCAGGCGGCGATTCAAGCGTCGCCGACGATCCTGATTGGGTTGTTGGTGGCTGGCGTGTTCCGCCGGCTGTTGGGACATGAAGGCACACGGCGGCTCTTTGGCGGCGACTCTTGGCGGTCGCTTCCGCAGGCGTGGCTGATCGGAATGTTGCTGCCAGTGTGCTCGCTAGGCGTGATTCCCGTGTTGCGGGAGATGCGTCGCGCCGGAGTCTCGGGCGGCGCGATCCTGGCCTTTGGCCTGACCGCGCCGCTGTTCAATCCGATCTCGGTGCTCTACGGACTGACGCTTGCCGATCCGCTGGTCATCATCTCGTTCTCGCTTTGCTCGTTGACCATCGTCACCCTGATGGGCTGGGTGTGGGACCGGTTGTTTCCGGGCACGACGGCGGCGGAGCGGGAGCCGCCGCGAGTGGCGGCTGGCGCGAAACGCATGCTGGCGGTCGCCGAATTCGCAGCCCGCGAATTAGCGGGGCCATCGACGCTTTACATTTTCGCGGGACTGGTTGGAGTGGCGTTGCTGAGCCTCGTGTTGCCGGTGGGATCGTTGCAGAGCGCCGCCGAAGCGGATGACCCGTGGGCGCCGCTGTTCATGACGCTCGTCGCCATTCCCGCCTACGCCACCCCGATGACGGCGATGGTGCAACTGGCGTCGATGTTCCAACATGGTAACTCGGTGGGGGCCGCGTTCGCCTTGTTGGTGCTCGGCGCTGGCTCGAACATCGGATTGGCATGCTGGATGGCGCGACATTACGGAACGCGTCGGACTCTGGTTTGGTTCGCGTTGCTGCTCGTAATAGTCGTTGGTTTGGCGTACGGCGTCGACAAGCCACTTCGGCCGCGGGGCGTCGAACCGGCCGGGCATACGCACGCGTTCGACATCTACTGCGCGCCGTTCGAACCGGATGTGCTCGAACCGTGGACGCTGGCGGTTCGTCAGATTCGCGAAAAGCTGGCGCCGCATGAAATGGTCGCGTTGCTTGCCGTGGGACTGTTCGGCGCGGCGGGAGTCGGGCTGCGGATCATTGATCCGCCGCAGGCCGTGGAAAAATGGTTTGAACGCGAATCGCCTCGGCCCGCGAAGTACGACATCCGTTTGCCTGGCGCGGTGCTCGGCGCTGTCGCGATCATCGGACTGATCGGGCTGAGCGTTTTCGGCTGCTATGTCTACTATCCGCCACCTTCCGAGATTTTCGAGGAGTTGCGGTTGGTGAACGCCGAAGTACTGAGCGCCGCCAGTTCCCGCGACTGGGATACGGCGTTGTATTGGATTCCGATCTATGACGATTGGACGCGGAAGTTGCAGGTCAGCATGGTGCTGCGTGGCGAGGGATTGACCGACTATCGGCGGATCAAAGCGAGTATCCTCCGCGACCATCTCGAACTGCTGGAACACGAGGTCGAGGATCGCGAAGTGGAAGAGTCGCGCGCGGCCAGTTTGGCGGTGGGCCGGGCCTACCGAAGGATGCGAGCCGCCTACGGCCGCTAGCATCGCCGAGCCATCGCCTACGGCTCGGCGGTAAACGAGGAGGCCGGGATTTTAGCGGAGCGGCGTAAGCCGCCCGGTAGCGGTGAGAAAACGTGTGGCCCCGGTGCCAACGACGTTGGCGCCAACGCATCGGCACGACGTGAACATCGAGCGGCTTGTCGTGCCGGGCGGCTCATTCCGCTCCGCTCGTGCCGGGCGGCTCATTCCGCTCCGCGACCGCGATCTCGCATTGCGGCCGAGCCATCGCCTACGGCTCGGCGGTAAACGAGGAAGGCGGTAAGCGCACACGTTTTAGCGGAGCGGCGTAAGCCGCCCGGTAGCGGTGCGAAAACGTTTGGCCCCGGTGCCAACGACGTTTGCGCCAACGTAGCGGAATGCGTTGGACATTGGTCGGCGCGAAATCCCCGCTCAACTTGCGAGCCACCATCGCGTCGGGACACTGGGACGAATTCCTTGCGCATCGTCGCGCCACCGAAATCCGACAGTTCCACCCACACCGCGACGCGCTTGCAAACTACCTGCCGGTTCTCGCCATCTGAGAGTTTTTGGTAGAGGAAGTTCGGTTACACCCGTACTGGTCGACGGGCTAGTCATACCGATGACGGGCACTACCACCGGTACCAATACACCTGATGTTCAGGATTTGTCGCCGTTCGCTGTCGAGCGGATAAATGGCCGCATACGTCAACGGCGGAACCCTCGAGTTCGCTAGGAACGCCGAGGCGACATTCATGCTGCGTTTTTCATGGCGTGCTTCAACGCTCATATGCCGGCATATAGGTTCGGGAGTTCGTTTTGGGCTCTAAGGCTATTTCGGCGCGGGCTTTGCGGGAATCGTCGCGGGCAACCAGCCGAGCGACACAAGGAACCGATCGGCTTCGGCAAGCGTTTTCTCTTTGGGCTCGCCGTTGTTGAAAAAGCCATGCTTTTGGCCGTCGAAGCCGACAAGGTCACAGCGATTGCCGAACGCTTTCATCTTGGCGGTGAAAGCTTCGGCCGAGGCGTAGGGGACCGTGGTATCCTCGCGGCCATGGAAGATGATCGTCGGCGGCGCGTTGCGGGCAACGTGATGCGCCGGCGAGAGCCGTTCCGATTTGGTTCCCAGCTTGTCTTCGGGAACTCGCACGCCAAATCCGCGAGCGTCGAAGCCTTCAATCGGAGCCAGCACGAGTGCCGGATTGAAGAGCACCAGCGCGTTGGGGTCCGCGCTCACCGATCGATCTTCGCCCGGTTCGTCAAAGTCGCGAATAAACGCGGTAGCGGCTGCCAAATGTCCGCCGGCGGAACCGCCACCAGCCGCGATCCGTTGAGGGTCGATTCCGAGTTTTTCAGCATGGGAACGCACCCAGCGGATGGCCGATCGGGCGTCCGCGAGGCACTGAGTCGGTTTGACGCCTTGGCGGCTTTCGACACGATAGTCGGCCGTGATCGCGACCATGCCCCGCTCGGCGAGCCGCCGGCATTGCATTTCGAATTGTTGCGGAGTGCCCGAACGCCAACCACCGCCAAAGAAGAAGACAATAGCCGGCGAATCTTTCGGGTTGGCGGGGCTGAAGATGTAGAGATTCAGTTTCGAGTCGCCGACCGTTTTGTAGGTTTCGACGCGGCATCCTTCCATCCGCGGCGGGTAGGTGGCCTTCGCACGCTTGGCCTCCTGGCTCAGCGCGTGGGAGCCGACCGGGACCGCGAAAGTGGCGGCGACGAAGAGGATCGCGGCGATCAACCAGGAACGCGTTGCTCTCTTTCTTTTCCGAGCTTCGGTCATCAGGGACGTTGGGGAGATCGACAACTTTTTCGAAACCTGCATGAGGCCCTCTCCTGGAAGAGATGGAATGGGACGGGACCGGCGCGTTAGACGAACGATCGAAGATTATGATCGATTAATGCCTCCCGTCGTTTAACGCCGTCGTTTACCGTCCTCGTTTTCCGCTAACCCGTAGGTGACGGCTCGTTAGGAATACCGATTGGCACGGCCGTGCCCGATCCGGCCTTGCGGCCGAGCCAGCGCCTTCGGCTTGGCGGTAAACAAGCGGAGCGGCGTGAGCCGCCCGGCGCGCGGGACGCTTGACGCCCACGTGGAACCGCTGCATCGCCGCTAATGTCTTTGGCGGCGGGGCGACACGCTCTCGCGCCGCTACCGGGCGGCTTACGCCGCTCCGCTACAACGCCTTCGGTTACCGCTATCAGCGTTTGTCGAGTCGCTGGGGCGTCCAGATGATCGTCGAGACGCCGCGCGAAAAGTGCAGTAGCGGCGCTTGGTGCGCGTGCGATTCCAAGCCGGTGGCGGCGAGCAGGCCGGCGGCGTCGATTCGGCCCTGCGCGACTCGAAGCGGCCACGGCGCGTGATGCACTTCCGAACGGCACAGCCGGCCCCGCGGCGACAGCGAATACAGACAGTAACGCTCGGTGAGGAAGTGTTCCAGCGAGCCGGGCTTGGCGAGGAACTCG
>JBIKVL010000264.1:0-6197 GCA_044356875.1 Pirellulaceae bacterium
AAGTCGCCATCGCGCGGGGCGAGCCAAACTGGTTGCTCACGCTGACATAGACGACGTGCCACCCCTTTTCCACCAGTCCGTCTTCGAGCGACCTCAGGTGCCCGCCGAACTCGCCGACCCACAACCACGGCTTGCCCGGCGCCGCTTCGGCGGGAACCTTGATCGATACAGACTTGCCGTCGATCGTGAGTTTCTCCAGTGTCGCCTTCTCCAGTGTCGCGGCCGACCCGATCGACACGGCAACGCTGGCAGCCAAGGCGATCAGGGTGGCTGGGATGAACGGGATGACGTATTTGGTTCCCGACTTCATGGGCGTGTTCGACTTTCTATTTGCACGAATGGCACGAATAGGACTTATGGGACCTATAGGACCCATGGGACTTATTTGACTAATTGGACTTATAGGACCTATGGGACTTATAGGACCTATTTGACTTATGGGACCTATTAGACCTATGGGACTTATTGCACTAGTGAAACCATCATTCGCAGTTGCCAATTCCAACGTCATTGCCCGCCACCCGCCACACCCAAGACCAGCTCACGCGATGATCGCTTCGATGGGCGTGCCGTGGTCGATTTCCAACCGTTTGCGGCCGGGGATTTCCAGGCGGCGGGAATCGAGTCCCAACTGCTTGAGGATGGTTGCGTGGACATCGGTCACATAATGTCGGTGCTCGACCGCATGGAAGCCGATTTCGTCGGTCGCGCCGTGAGCGATTCCGCCCTTGATACCGCCACCCGCCAGCCAGACGCTGAAGCCGAAGATATGGTGATCGCGGCCGTCGGATCCTTGCGAGCCGGGGGTGCGGCCGAATTCCGTGGCGAACACCACGAGCGTTTCAGAGAGCAGTCCGCGGCGGTCGAGGTCGGTGAGCAGGCCGGCGATCGGTTGGTCGACGGCGAGCGCATTCCGCGAGTGGTTTGCCTTGAGGCCGCCGTGCGCGTCCCAGGAGCCGGCTCCGCCCGCGCCATGCTGGACCTGGATGAAACGCACGCCACGCTCGACAAGCCGCCGCGTGGCGAGCATTTGTTTCGCGAAGTCGGCGCAGTGGGGCAGGTCGAGTCCGTACAGCGCTTTCGTTTCGGCCGTTTCGCGGGAAAAATCGACCGCTTCGGGGACGGAACGCTGCATGCGGAACGCCAATTCGTAGCTCGCGATGCGGGCGGCGAGCGCCGTATCCTTCGGCTCTTCGGCGGCCCGGATCCCGTTCAGTTTTCCGAGCAGATCGATGCCGATCGACTGGGCGGCCGGCGCGAACGGCCGTTCGGCGCGGCCGAAATCGAGCGGATTGTTCGGGTCCACTCGCAGCGGAACCGCGTCATGGGCCGGCCCGAGGTAGTGACCGTCCTTCTTGTTCCAATACTCGCGGTTGCCAATCGAGATGAACTGCGGCAGTTCGTCGTTGAGCGAACCGAGTCCATAGTGGACCCAAGCGCCGAGGTTCGGGAAATCGCCGTCGTTTTGGTGGCGGCCGGAATGGAATTGCGTCTGCGCGCCGTGGTTGCTGTCCGTGGTCCACATCGACCGCACGATTGCCAGCTTGTCGACGTTGCGCGCCAAGTGGGGAAACCAGTCGCTGACTTCAATCCCGCTTTGACCGTGCTTCTGGAAACCGATTTGCAGCGGGTATAGCGTGTTACGTTGGTTGCCATTGCCGTCGGGTACCACCAGCCGCTCGATCGCCAGCCGCTTGGGATCCTGAGCGCCGGCGAAGGGCGTCTCGGCGATCGTTTTGCCGCCATACTTGGTGAGCATCGGTTTGGGATCGAAGCTCTCCATGTGGCTTGCGCCGCCGTTCATGAACAGCCAGATGACGCTTTTGGCTTTGGGCGCGAAGTGCGGTTTGCCGTCGGGCGGGGCCCAGGAGCCATCGCGGGCGATGCCATCGCGATGCAGCATCGCGCCGAGAGCCAGTGACGCGAAGCCCGACAGGAACGCGCGGCGCCGAAGCACACTTGCGTCCCGTTGGTTGATCTGCGGAGACTCTGTGGTTCGATCGCGCATCGCTTCGTCTCTCCTATCGCACCGTGACGAAATCGTTGTGATTGAGCAAGACCCAGATCAGATTGGCCCGCGATTGGGCCACAGCCGCTTCGCCTCGCGGCCCGTCGGGCAGGGTGCGCCACGCGGCCAGCGCTTGACGACTGGCGGCCAGTTCGGCGTCGCTTGGCGCCGCGCCGAGCAATACACGGAAGGCCAGTTGGATGTACGCGTCGTCGACGTTGTCGCTATTGGGCACTTTGGCGTTGGCGTTCGTGCCGGCGGTCGGTGCGGCGTTCGCGTTCGCCAGATCGGCGGCGAGCCGTTCGCTGATTGGCGTGGCGGCATCGAGCACCAGTTGGCTATTGGAGAGCGCGAGAGCCTGTTGCGGCACGATACTCTGGTCGCGCCGGTAGCACTCCTTCACGAGCGCCTCGTCGAACATCGTCAGGAACAGATTGCGCTCGTTGTTCGAGTGGAAGAAATACAGGCTGCGGCGTTTCGACGCCGTCTGTTGGCCCTGCGGCACGGGAGGTCCGCCAAGCGTTGTGTCGAGCGAGCCGGCGAGAGCGAGGATTGAATCGCGCACCGCCTGCGATTCCAGTCGCGAGGGCATACGGCGCCAGAGCCAGCGGTTTTCCGGATCTTTGGCCATGTTTTGCTCGGCGGGCCCAATGCCGGCCACGCTCTTGCCGCCGCTCGCGCTGGCGGTCGTCGATGACAGGCGGTAGGTCGCCGATCGCGTCATGAGCCGATGGAGATGTTTCATGCTCCAGCCGCTGTCCATGAATTCCGCCGCGAGCCAATCGAGGAGTTCGGGGTGCGAGGGCGGAGCGCCTTTGAGCCCGAAGTCGAACACGGTCGGGACCAAGGGGGTGCCGAAATGCCGCAGCCAAAGATGGTTGACCGCAACGCGGGCGGTGAGCGGATTGCGGCGGTCGGCGATCCATGTGGCGAGCGCCTTCCGGCGGCCCGTACTGCGCGGTTGGAACGTGACCAGGGGATCATCGGCACCCGAGTTGAAAAACCGCGTGGGCGTCCACTTCGCGCCCGCGAACCGCGTGAACTGCTCGCCGGGCTCGTCGACTTTCTTGATCGCCTCGTTCAGCTTTTGGTTGGCGGTGGCGACTTCCTTTTCCGACGTGTCCTTCTTTTCGGCCGGGGCCCGGAGCCGCTTGAGTTCCGCATCCGCGACCGCCACGCGGGCCAACGCGACGGCCAGTTCGCGTTCCGCTTTCACGGCCGCTCGAGCCGCTGGCCGAGCGGGAGACGCGGTCGCTGGTGCGGCTTCCTGGGGAGTGGCGGTGTCTTTGGATGTGGCGGGAGCGTTGCTGGCGAGTTCGCGGAGTTCGCGGGACGCGTCGATGCGACGGTCGACGCTGGCGATTTCGGTGGCCACGGCGGCGGCGGCCAGTTCCGCGATCCGCAGTTCGAGGGCCGCGTCGTCAACCAGCTTCTGAGCTTGTTCGACGGTCGTTGGTTTTGCTGGGGCAGGGGGGGAATTGGCGGCCATGGCGGCGGCAGGTGGTGCGGCCGAAGCTTCGCGGAGCGGGACGGTGGCGGCGAGCGTCGCGAGCGAAACTTCATGGAAGCGCACGATGGCATCGAACGCGGTGATCAGCAGTCGGCCGTCGCGGCGCGCGAGAGGCGAGCGCCACGCGACTTGTGGTTCGCCGTCCAGTGTCGCGTTGACGAGCGCATCGCGAACTTGAAGGCGCAACGTGTATTCGCGATTCAGCGCGATGGGACGCATGACGGCGCCGTTGGCCGGATACTGCCACCGGCCGCCTTGATGGAAAGCCGCTTGCACCTTGGAACCGCCCGAGACGGCGCTGACGTACAGGTTTTGCTCGCTGTCGTCCGGTTTAAGGGAGCTGGCCGTGGGATCTTCGGCTGTCGAATCGAATGCGATGCCGACACTTCGCCATTGGCTGCCGCCGAGAATCGTGAAGCGCAGCGTCAGGTCGAAATCTTTCGGCGCCGTTCCCCGGTAGCGGAGCGCGGCGCGTGTCGCGCCATCGCGCCGTTGGTCCAGCCGGCCCGCTTCGTGCTGCCAATCGCCGCCGAGCAGTTCCCACCGCTGCTTGTCGAGCGTCGCGAACGTGTCCTGGAATAGGCGGTCGGGTGCGGCTGGTGACGCCGCGGCTTGTGGCGTCGCGGTTGGTGACGTCGCGGCTGGTGGCGTCGCGGTTGGTGGCGATGCGGCTGTGGCTTTCAACTCGGCCAGTACGCGGTGGCTTGCGGCCAGCTTTTCCTGGGCGGCGGCGACTTTCGCGTTGGCTGGTTCTTGTTTCGCGCGAGCGGCGGCGAGATGGGCTTCGGCGACGTGGGGACGTAGATCGGGTTGCCACGCTTCGAAGGGCAGTTCGATCGGTTGAACAGGGAATTCGGCGAAACGTAATACGGCGGGCAGTTCGGGTGCCAAAGCGCGGGACTTGTCGGGATCCTTCTCTTGCCCGCGGATGAACAGGTACGTGGGCGTTTCGGGCCGGCCATCGAAGGCTCGCGGAATGCCATTCCTCTCCAGGTCGGATTCACCTGGGATCATGTCCATGCGAACGTGGTACGGTTCAAAAAACGCCCGCAGCCGGTAGTAATCCGCATGGTCGATCGGGTCGTATTTGTGGTCGTGGCACTTGGCGCAGTTGAGCGTCAAGCCGAGAAACGCCTTGCCGACGTGTTCGACCGTGTCCTCCATCCACTGGTTGCGATTGAAGAGGAAGTAGTTGCGGGCCAAGTAACCAGTGGCGCGGAGCTTCCCGAGGTCGTTCGGGGCGAGCTCGTCGGCGGCGAGCATCAGCCGGACCATTTCGTCGTAGGGCGTGTCGGCGTTGAGCGATTCGATGATCCAGTCGCGCCAATGCCAGATATGTTGTTGGCTGTTTCGCAGTTGTTGTCCCAGTCCCCACCAGTCGCTGTAACGCCACACGTCCATCCAGTGACGGGCCCAGCGTTCGCCGTGCCGTGGATCGTCGAGCAGCCGGTCGACCGCGCGTTCGTACCAGCCTGGGGCCGTGTCGCGTTCGAAGGCGTCGAGTTCGGCGGCGGTGGGGGGAAGGCCGATCAGGTCGAGCGACAGACGCCGGAGCAACAGCGATCGCGAAGCCTCGGGATTGGGCGTGACGCCGGCTTGGCGGTGGCCGGCGGCGACGAAGGCGTCGATGGGGTTGTGGCCCCAGGCGGGCGCGTTCGTGGGCGGCATGGGCACGGCCGGCCGCTTTACGGATTGAAAGGCCCAGTGCGAACGCGGGTCGGCAGCCGGTTGTTCGTCCGCTGGTGCCGGTGCGGAGGCGTCGATCCAATCCTTCAACGTCTTGACCTGGTCGGCGGACAGCGCCTCGCCTTCGTGTTCGGGCGGCATTCGCTCGGATTTGTCGGATGCGGTGACGCGGGCGATGAGCAGGCTCTTCGAGGAATCGCCCCGGACGATCGCCGGTCCCGAGTCGCCGCCGCGAAGCATCGCAGCGGCCGTGTCGAGCCGCAAGCCGGCTTGGTGCTTGAGCGCTCCGTGGCAGGCGAAACAGCGGTTTTGAAGCAGCGGCTTGACGTCGCGGAGGTACCGAGCCGAGTCCACCTTCGTGTCCATATTGTCCGCTGCGGCGGCCGGCACCGGCGCCAGGAGAACGGCGAGAGGCACAATGAGAACAACGGCGAGGAAGGCGGCGAAAGAAGCGACGAAAAAAGTGGCGAAAGAAGTAGCGGAAAAAGTGGCGATTGGCGGAGCGAGGACTGTCGCGTTCACCGTCGAGAATGCGAACGGCTCGGCCGCTGTCGAACGTGGGTGACACGTCTTGAGCGGGATGGCGAGAACGCTCGACGAACCGCGGCGAGTTTCGAGGTCGCGTCGTGGGAGCAGTCGGCTCATGGCAGGGCTCGCGGAGTTCGACAATGGGCGGGACGCTGATCCGCAGGCGGGAGACCGATCAGCGAAGCTCGATTCATCGTAATCCCAAATCGAGAGGCGTGGGGAGCGGGGGTGGAATTGGTCATCGATACTCCGCGACAATGCCGTTTCCGAAAAAAGTTGGAACTCTGATCGCGAGGTGGTTGTCCAAGGATGGCAAAGGGAGGAACCGATCATGAAGAGTGCGAGCGGCATGCGAGCGTATCGCGGACTGTGGTCCATTTTGGTCGCGGTGGCGATGGGCGGATTGGCCGGCGGTTTTTGGGGAGTTCCGGCCAACGGTCCTGGGCTGGGGCCGAGTCATTCGAC
>JBIKVL010000265.1:0-6187 GCA_044356875.1 Pirellulaceae bacterium
TCGCCACGGATTTTGTGGCCTTCTCGGGCCGTGATCGGCTGGATTTTCGACAGCCCGGCGTTTTTCAGCGCCGCTTTGGTCATGGCCTTCTCGGCGGCCTCGCCACGAACTCCACCCAGCGTCGCGACGACGCTGGCCACCATCAAAGCAATCAACGATTTGTGCATGCTAGAGATTCCTTTCCCTTGAAGCTGACCGGCCGCGGAGCGATTTCGGGAGATCGCCGCGGCCACAGGCCCCTCGCCTGCTTGGTCAATCGGTTACAACGGTCGCGCAGCATCAGCGGAATTTCCCGAAGATTCCGCCAAGTCTAAAAGCTGATCGAGGCGCTCATGCTGGCTCCAAGGAGGCTGAGATCGCCCGCCTCGGAGAAGGCGGTCGCCGAAGCGGCGCCGCCGAACAACGGGGGACCGCCGATCAGGAAAGCCGTGGAGTCGCTGCGTGCCGAGACGGAGCCGGCTCCCCAGTACTGTCCTTCGATGGCGAACCTCACCGTGAGGAACCCGGGGAAGTGTTTCAGGCAGCGTTGGTATTCAAACCCGATCTGCATCTCGCCGATGCCCACCATGTCGTCTTCGGTGCAGGCGTAAGCCGAATCCGAGTTGAACGCGGTGGAACCGCCGAACTTTTTCGTGAACGCATGGGCTTCGGTGCGGGCGAAAGCTTCGGTTTCGGACCAGAGGATCGAGCCGCGAACATTCCAGAAAAACGACACTCCGAGAGGGCCGCATCCCGGACCTGGTCCCGGACCTGGGCCTGGGCCAGGCCCCGGACCCACGCCAGGCCATGGACCGGGCGGGCAGTCATGGGGCCAAAGCATTTTGCGGCCGCCGATCGAGGCGGTAAAGCCCAGTCCATCGACGGAGTTGGCGATGCTGCCCACACCGTAGAGGCTGACTTTGGCATCGGGTAAACCGACTTCGCCGTAGCCCAGCGTCGTCAAGTTACGATCCATTTTGGCGTAGCGGGCGCCAAAACTGATGTCCAGGAAGCCGTTGGCAAAACAAAAACTGTTCAGCAGCTCGATGTCGACCGTTTGCGCGGCGAGGTAGTAGGCGTCCAAGGTCGTTGGTTGGGCGATCGATGGCACGACCGGGCTTGGGGTGTTGAATTGCGCATTTAGATTCCAGTAGCTGACCCGGAAACCCGAGCCGGCCGGATTGCGGAAGCCGATCCAGGTGCGTGTCCCGACGCCCAGTCCACCGTCGGCGTCGCTCGTGATGATCCGTTCCGCGACGAGGTCTTCCATTTTCACGACGGGGGCGGTTTCGCCGAGTGGCGACAGCATGGTGAGTTGGGAGCCGATGAACAGTCCCGGCGGACAGGCTCGTCGGCAAAAGTTGTAGAAATCGGTCCGCAGATTGGTCCGAGGCTGTTGGTAGCTGGAGGGTGGAGGCGGCAAATCCTCGAACGATTCGTCCTCCTCCTCCTCGACTTCTTCTTCCATCGGCTCATCGGCCATCTCGCTGGTGTCTTCCTCGACTTCCTCGGGATAGCGATTCACGCTGGGAGGCGGAGCGAGCATGGCGGGCGGAGCGGGGCGATAACTGGGAACGACGTTCCCTGCGGGCGGAGCGGGAACGTATTCGGGAGCGGTCGGAGCTGGCGGGTTGGCGGGCGCGTAGGTTTGGGGATTTGAGTACGGGGGCATGGGCTGGGGAATGGCAGACGTCGGCGGGGATGCCGGTCCGTTGTAAGTCGGCGGGGCGGCAGGTCCGTTGTAGGCCGGCGGGGCGGCAGGTCCGTTGTAGGCGGGCGGGGCGGCAGGATTTGCGTACATCGGGGGCTGGACAGGAGCACTAGGCACCATCTGGGCGGGACTCATCTGCGTCGGCGCCATCGGTGGTGGCGCGACTGGCGCGGGGTTGGCTGGGTAAGTCGGTGGAACGGGGGCTGTATAGGTGGGAGGCGAAACCGGACCGGGGACGGCGGTCGGGTTTGCAGGACCTGCCGGACGTAAACCGGGGCCGACAGGGGCCGTCGGGGGACTTGTCGGGGGCAGAGGAATGTTCTCTTGGGGAGCCGGCATCGTCTGCGCTGGAGGTGGAATCATCATTGGCGCTGGTTGGGGCGTTGTCGGCCGCGTGGGCGGCGGCGGAGAAGGACTCGTCGGCAAGGGCGCTTCTTGCGGGCTTGGCATGGCTTCGCTTTCCGCCTCGCCTTCGGCGGGATAGGGCGTCGTTGGCCGTGCGTTGGAAGGCATTGGCGCCAACCGGGGCGTAGTGTCGGAGGGGGCGGCCTGCCGTAGGGGGCGAGTGGGGTTAAGAGGCGTGGCGGGCTTTGATGGCGTGCGAGGGGAGGGTTGCCGGGGCGGAAGGGGCGGAGTGGTTGGATCAGGCGGGCCGGGGTCAGCTGCCGGGGGAGCGACGCGTTGTCGTACGGGCGGCTGGGGCAGGGGCAACGGGACTTCGGGCGAGAACTCTTCGGAACCGGTCGGCTGAGCTTCGTCGTCGACAGGGGCCGGCGGCGGGGTGTCTTCCGACATTTCGACTTCCGTCGGATCGGGAATGCTCGCGAGTTCCCGTTCTTCCTCGTCCGCCAGTTGTTGTCCTGGCCTTGGCGAACGCGGCGGCGTGGCGGGGAGGGGTTGGTCGTCAGGCGCAGCCTGCGCGATTGCGCTGGCCGCCGCGAATTCCTCCTCCTCTTCGCGGAGCGTAACACGCATCACGCCGCTGGACGGCGGCGCTGGGCGGCGTTGCTGGGGCCGCTGCACGCGGCGAGTGCTTCGAGTCGCCACGGGCGCTACCAACTCCTCGTCCGCGGCGGCCGCACCGAGCGGAGCAGCGACGGGCTCGGCCGCGAAAGGGCGGCGCGTCGCGGTGCCGGCGAGGCAGAGGGCACCGATGAGCGTCGCCAAACAGGCGAAGCGGGCCGCGAGCGGCAAGCGTGGGATTGAGGACATGGAAGGCTCCTTGACGAAAGGGCGTAACCGGGCTGTGCGCGGCGAATGCTGGAGTGGGATCGTGGTCATGGATATGGCTAGAAACGGTTGGCTCGGGGCACGACGTAGTTTTGAATGAAAAGCCGGTTGGTGTAGCCGAGCGATTTTTCCTCGTCGGTAGCCATGAGCGGTGAGCGGCGGGCGAGGCTGACGCCCGGCTTAATCACGACCAACACGGCGTTGCGTTGCCATTCGCTTTCAAACTCGCGGATCACCATGCGTACCTTGCCGGCGGCTGGATCGGCCAGGTAAACGAAGTCCTTGTCCATGCCGCGGAAGACGACAAAGTGGTTGTAGCCGCGGTGGGTGATGCCCACGATGAGCGGGATTTTGGAATCGCGGAGTTTGTCGAGCGGGAGTCTTCCAAGGAGCGTTTGGTAGCCGAAGCCAGCGGCGAGTCGCCGCAGGTCGGTAAGTGTGAGGCCGTTCTCGATCCGTTCCTTGAGCTCGTCGACGGAGAGTTGTTGCAGCAGAGCGGTGAGGATTTCGGTTTCCGTTTCCTTCCCGCCCCACTGGAAACGGCAGATCGTGGACAGCGCGGCGGCGCCGCAGGAGAAGTCCCGTTCCTGCAACACCACGCCTTCGACACGCAATTGGCGGGAGTTCTTGGGGAACACTTCGAACGTGCGAGTCTGGTCCCGCGCCGGGGCCCGCGTTACCACGCTGGGCCGGAGCGAAGGCGGCTCTTGACCCCGCGTCGTCGCGACGCCGGCCGAGGCCCCCGCTACCAGGCAAACCGCGAACCAACTGGCAAGCCATTGTTTTTTCATGAGTAGTTCTCCTCGCGGGCCTGGATGCTAATACGACCAGCCGATGCCCATTTGGACATCCGGCGCGACGTCGGTCAGGCCGATCGTCAAGTACGGTTCGATCGTTCGCGCCTTGCCGTTGCGCGGGCTGTTGGGCTCGCGGTTGGCGATCGTCATGGCGAGCCGCAGTTGAAGCGGCTCGCGGGCGCTTCCGGCCGAGCGTCGATTGTTGATATGGATTTCCGTCAAATAGGCGCCGCTAAAGCTGCCGTTGAGCGTGATCTTCGAGTTGATCGCGTAGCCCACTCCGAATCGGTAGGACGCAAGAACGCCGGGTGTCAGCGTCACGTTGGGAGCGATTTCCGTGTCGAAGCGGTGCTGGTAGCCGAAGCCGCCGAAGAGCACCAGTGGATCGAAAACTCGCACCATGGTGATCCCCGCCGTGGCGGTCCAGAAACCTTGTCCTAGCGAGGCGCCGGGAACGGCGACCGAGGAGGCGAAATTGCTTTGGCCCGTCGGGGCTGAGCAAGAGAAGTTCGCCATGATCGTCGCGCTTTCCATGTCCCCTTCCTGGAGCAGACGCGTGAGCGATACGTTGATGTCGCCGATGCCGCCTGTGCTGCTATACTCGTCCGCGCCCGCGAAAACCAACTGTCCGCTCGACCATCCGAACGGCAAGACCACCGAGCCTTGCCAATCCGGGGTGATACCCAGACGGACATCGATGGTGCTGATAATGAGGCGGTTGGTGCGCACCACATCGCCCGCGAAAATAGCTCCCCCTTGCTGCAGCGAAAGGGTATTTGTGGAGTTGCTGAGGGTGTAGGCGAGGCCGAATTCCAATTGGTACTCGCCGGGTTCCAGCAGCACCGAGTCCTGCCGGAGGAATTCGGGCTGCTCCTTGGGCGGGGCAACGCCGATCGTTGTCGCACTGGCCGATCCGGCCGGTCCAGCGGCGGCTCCGTCGGTCGAAGTTCCGGACGAAGCGGGTGGCATCGGCGCGGCGGTCATCGGGGGACTGCCCATTGGTGGCGCTGTGCCCGCTCCGCCGCCCGTCTCGGCGTCGGTCGTCGCGGGAGGCGTCGGACGAGCCGGCTTGGAAGGCTTCGTTTCGCCCGCCGAGGCGTCCTCTTGGTAAGCCACCTGCATAAACTCCTCCAAACGGCGTTGTTCGGACGCCATGTCGAGCTGTTCATCGAGAAGGTTGAGCCCTGGGGCCGCTTGCCGAACGGAGCTGCCGGACGGGCTGTCGCCATCCGTGCCAAGAGCGTTCATCGCCGGGAAAGTCCGGGAATCGGAGGTGCGGGAAGGACTGGAGCCTGTCGACAGCCGCTTTGGGGCAAGCCGTTTTGCCGCAGGCGCGGCGAACGGTCGCGGCGCGGATGGCAGCGGTGTATCGACGGAGTTATCCACGGCGTTGTTCGATGGCGAGTGGAGTGGGTCGGCGTTCGGCCGATTGCCGTGATTGGCGACCGGGACAATCCGTGAACGAAAGCTCGGGGAATATGCGTGGCGGACCGACGGGCCGCCGGCATGCGCATCCGCCGAATCGCGGCGACTGTCTGGAGTCGTGACCCACCAGCCGGCGGCCGCTGCGAGAATAATGGCGGTGGTCACCCAGTACGCCGCCCGCTGGCGGCGATCGCCGATGCCCGGACTTCGACGTTCGCGGGCCGACGACAACCACGTCCGCAGGCCATGCGCCCAGCAGATCGCGGCGATTCCCGCGAGTGTCAATTTCCAACGCCAGGAATCCATCGACGTCATCGCAACGAGCATGCTCGTCAGGCCGAGGCTGGCGGCGGAGAGGATGCGAAGGCTCATGGTCGGAGTTCCCAAGGCGAGTGGGAGAGCGATAAAGGGACGCTGGATCGTGGGAGACCGGTCTTCGCCGCGCGCCGCTCGATAGGCAAGCGCCGGGACCTCGGGAGTCGCCGGAGCGGTCGGGGGGCGGGCGATGGAACCGCGAAGGAAGGCGTTGTTCATGGGCATTTCCGTGAATGGGGACGCGGCAGCCGCCGCTGGCGCTCGAACGCCGCTTTGCTAGTAGGACAAGCCGACCGCAAGGGCGATTCCGAACAAATCCAGATAGCTGTCAGTGCGGTCGGCCGAGGCGCGCACTCCGCCGCCATACCGTTCCGGGTCGGTGCCATTAAGGAACGCCTGCGATTTGCTCGAGGCTTCCACTTCACCGAGCGCCCACCGCTGATACTCAAAGCCAATTCTCATCACGAGGCTCGTGGGGAGCTTTTCGAGTTTCTTCTCGTATTCGAAGCCGAATTGCATTTCGAAGTTGCCAGTGATCTGGCGTTCGTCTCCCACGGCTGTCGCTTGATTGCGGGAAAAGGCCGAGGCGTTGACATTCCCCTGAACGACCGCATTCACGTCGGTCAGGACGCTGACCGCCGTTTCAGACCATAACGCCGTGCCCCGAACGTTATAAAAGAGTCCCCAATTCATGATCCATTCCTGGAAAGGCGTCTTCGGTCCTGGCCTT
>JBIKVL010000266.1:0-6175 GCA_044356875.1 Pirellulaceae bacterium
CGGAGGATTTCACGGCTCAAAGGCCTTGGACATCGCTTTGGCGAGGACCGAGTGGCATTGTTTCGCGGCCGCGATGGGGTCGTAGTTCGCCGCGCCCGAGACATGGCCGCTGACTTCGACGCAGACCGGGCCGGAATAACGATACTCCTTCAAGAGCGAAAAATATCGGACATAATCCGTTCGGCCGGCCCCTGGCAGCAGGAACTTGAATTTCGCGACGTCGCCCTGGCTGTCTTTAATGTGGATAAAGCGAGTACGTGGCAGCAGCAGCTTCATCGATTCGGCCAAGTCGATCCCTTGCACTTCAAAATGGCTGTAGTCGTAAGCGACTTGAAGGGCTGGGGATTTCACTTCGTCGAGCAGCCACAGAAGGCGGTCGGGCGAATTGACCGCGCTGCCGACGTGCGCCTTCAACGCGATCACGGTCTTGGCAGTCTCCGCCGCCGCCGCCCAGTCCCGTAGCCGGTCAGCCATACCGGCTTTCTGCTCCTGCCACTTGGCCGGACTGCCGCCAAGAACCGTTTCCAGAATGGGCGGTCGATCCGGGACGAGTTCCCTGCCCATTTGGCCCGCGACCGAGATGAGCGCCAGGTTCGACGCGTGGGCCTGATCATCGGCGGTAAGGCTCATCAAGACCATCAGGCATGGCAGCCCAAGCTTCAGCGCCCGCAGTTGTCGAGCCGCCGACTGGCGCGCAGCGGCGGAGAAGGCGGCCGGTTCGGTCGCATAGCCCGTGTTCAGCGAAAATTCCACATGCAAATACCCGATCTCCGCGCAGGTCGCGAGCGCGACATCCAGCGGCAACGTTTTCATACCGTAAAGACTGAACCCGAGGCTTGGTCGGTCCAACGTCGCGCGAGCATGGGCCGCGGCGGTGGGGAACGGCAGCATCGGCGCTGCGAGTGCGCCAGCGGATAAAGCGAGAAACGAGCGACGGGAGTGGAGGCTGATGCTCTTCATGCGGGGCTTCCTATGATGGGACAACTAGCACCCGAATCGACGGAAACTGGGAGGCTTAAGCTGTTTCAAATCCCTTGCGTTGCTCGCGCTTCAGCCAAGTATCCGCTTCCTTGTCGTCAAGGAACTCCTCGTTAACCGGATCCCATTTCAAGGGACGCCCCAGACGCATCGAGATATTGCCGAGATGGCATGTCGACACGGTGCGATGCGAGCTTATCACATCCGAAATGGGAGTGCGCCGTGATTGGACGCAATCGAAGAAGTTCCCCATATGATTGACGATCGCATCGAGTTTGCCCGCTCGCGCCGGGCGATCGAGGTTGTCGTAGTCATAGACCTTCCAGTCTTCGCGGCGGAGCGGGTGCGTCTTCAACGCGTCGACCGGCGCCCCGGTGATCTTGCCCCGATTGACGAAGAGCCGCCCGGCGTCCCCTGTGAAAAGAATTCCGTTGTCGCCGCCACTGTCACTGACCGTCATGACGACGCCATTGGCGAATTTATAAGTCGCATGGAAATCGATCGCGACGTTGTACCCATTGACGACATTGGGCATCGCGGCGGTGCCATGAATCTCAACCGGATCGGAGTTGATCGCCCAATGCGCGATGTCGATATGATGAGCGCCCCAATCGGTCATTTGGCCACCCGAATACTCATACCACCAACGGAACGTGTAATGGCTTCGCTCCTCGATATAAGGCACGTCGGGCGTTTGTCCCTGCCATAGATTCCAATTCAGGTGGGCCGGCGGAGTGCGGGGCACGAACGAGCCGCTTGTCCCGTTTTTCCCCAGCACGACGTCGACCTTTTGCAATTTGCCAATGCGGCCGCCTCGAACCATCTCGACGGCCAGTCGAAAGCGATCGTCGCTCCGTTGCCATGACCCCACTTGTACGACGCGGCCGGTCTCCTTGACGACTTTTGTCAGTTGCTTGCCCTCGTCGATCGTGAGCGTCAGCGGCTTCTCGCAATAGACGTCTTTTCCGGCGCGGCAGGCGTCGATCACCATCTTGGTATGCCAGTGGTCGGGACTGCCGATCGTGATGACATCGACGTCCTTGCGGCTGAGGAGATCGCGATAGTCCTCGCAGGCGAATGGCGTGCTGCCGAACGCCGCTTTCGCCTGGTCACGGACGTTTCGATCGACATCGCACACGGCGGTGATATCGCCATGGAATTGAGCCTTGTGCGCGATGACGCTGCCTTGGTACCGCAATCCGATCGCCCCCACCCGCAGCCGATTCAGCGACGAACGCGAAGAAGGCGACTGCGCCGTCGCGGCGTGGACGCCGAACCTCCAGCCCAGGCCCGCGACCGCTGTCGCCACTAAGGCTTGGCGGCGATTCAGGCGATTCAGGCGATTCAAATGTCGAGCCGTTTCTTGTAGGCACGTTGTCATGCGTTCGTTCCTCCGGAATGCCGCGAGCCAAATCCGTTGGCGATAGCGAGGTCTCAGATCATGGTCCATTGCCGGCCATGGCTGATTCTAAGGAGGCATCAGCCGGTCGAGCAACCGCGAGGCATCGTGGCCCAACTTCCCCCGCACCCGAGCAGCGGCTCGTTCGCTGCGGGGCCCCCGTTTCTCCCAGCTTGTGGATGCTTTCCGAGACGACTCAGCCAGCTTGACGCCAACGCATCAACCCAGGATGATCGGTTGGATTCGAAATGGCGATTTCTTAGCATATCTGTTCATTTTTCTAACACCATGCCCGTACCGTCTCCCGAGGCCGTGGATTTCGTCCGGTTGGGTTTTCATGTCAGCGATGCGCCTGCGAACCGCATGGCCAAGCCACATCGTCATGATGACATCGAGATCACGGTGCTCGAGGTCGGCTGGATCGACTACCTCTTCGGGGGACGCCGGATCCGCAACGAAGCGCATCAGCTTTGTGTCCGCTGGGCGGCGATTCCCCACCAGAGCATCGATTTCGAACCCGGTGGAATCCACTACTCGCTGAAGGTGCCGTTGGCATGGTTCCTCAATTGGCGATTGCCGGTGTCACTCGTCAGCCGGCTCCTCGGTGGCGAGATGCTGATCGAAAGCGAGCCCGAGGCCGGCAGTTCCGATCTGGCGATGCTGCGTCGCTGGCATGCGGCTTTCATCTCGCAGGATCCTGTCGCCCACCGGATGATCCTGTTGGAATCCGAGGCGCGGTTGCTCAGGTTGGCGCTGCGTCTACCGCCGCCACGCGAATCCTCCGACGCAAGGGGCGCGCCGGCACAACTCGGCAAATTTGAACGCATGACCGTCTTCATCGCAGGCAACTACACGCGGAATATCAATGTCGCCGACATTTCAGGTTCGGCCGGCCTGCACCCCAATTCGGCCATGCGATTGTTCCGGCAGGCTTGTGGGCTTACCATTCTGGAGTATTTGACCATGCACCGTATCTGGCATGCTCAGCAATTGCTTACAGACGGCCGCTTGAAGATCCGCGACATCGCGAGCGCCTGCGGATTCAACTCGCCGAACCGTTTCTACGCCGCCTTCAAACGGATTGTCGGCCGGCAACCTAAGGATTTTCGCGACTCGCTACAATCGCGGCTGTGACCCCTGAGACAAGCGGTGGCCAACGAGCCAACGAAATACCAGCCGCGATCGCCTTTTTCCTATCGACGCTGCCATCATCGGCAGAGGGAACCATTTCACCATGACGATCCGTAACACACGCATCCTTTTGCACGCTTTATTCACCTGCTTCGTTATCTATGCGTTGCCAGCAATCGTGGTTGGGGAGGACCTGACTCGGTGGCGGCCGCAGCCCGCCACTTGGAAGCCGTTGTCACTCGAAGCGGAGAAGGCGACGCTGCAAACCAACGGCGGCTGGACATATCTCGTCGCGCCTGGGGAGCATGCGAATGTCGAGTTGTCGGCGACGGTGAGGATCGACAGTCCGGCAACTCGATTCGATTTTTTCGGCTCGTCATGGTCCGCATGGCCGGACCCAACATTCGGCGATCTCGGATTCGAGGCGGGTGTGTTGCTGCGAGCGGATGACAGCGGATCGCGCGGCTATCGAGTGCAGATTTCGCACAAGTACCAGCAAGTCGCGCTCGTGCGGTTTCCCGACGGTGGCTATTTGGCATCGGTCGCCTGCGACGTCAAAGTCAACACCCCTATCCGGCTGCGGGCCCGGATGGCGGGTGACGTGGTGCGCGTCAGCGTCGACGGCCGCGAGTTGATTCGTTACGTCGATCGTTTGGAACCGGTTCTCACTGCGGGAAGAGTTGGCGTGTGCGTGTCGAGCAACGCGAAAGTGACGCTCACCGACGCCAATATCACCACTGTCCCTGTCGAATCCACTCCCGCGCCGCAGCGGCATGAGGTGCGGTTGAGCGCGCGATCGTGGCTTGGCGGCCGCACATGGGTGTTTGACGGCGACGAGCCGATTCTCGAGTTGCACTCGGCGCAAGACCCGAGTTGCTTCGCGAAGCTCAAGCCAGGTTACAAGCCGCAACTGACGTTCGACTCCCACTGGGGCCTGGAGAATCAGGGCGCGTTCGCCGAGGCGGCGAGCAAATGGACCGCTCCAGTTGTGAGCGGAGGCGGCGCGACGCTCAAAGCCGCTTGGTCAGCTCGCCATATCAAGGATCGTTTCACAACCAGCAGCACAATGAATGTCGGCTACGATCGGGAGCGAGGCACTTATACCTATGACATTGAAAGCGAGCTCGAAGTGCTGCCCGGCGAACCGTTCCATTTTCGCTATGGCTTCGACTTCGAACACCATACGCCGCTCGATCCCTTCAATTGGCAGTATCTTATCGCCCGGAAACGCGGCGGCGACGATTATCACCGGCCCGTCACGCCGACGGACCCGGGACCTCAACACGACCTCGAAATGTATCATGGGCGGCGAGTATGGTTCGGCCGGCATAATGGCGACTTGCGAATAGCTCCCGCTGTCGAGTACGAGATCGATCCAAGTTGGAACGAGGTGAAACAGGCCGATGGCACCACGCGAACGCGTCAGTGCAACACAGCGGTGTGCGCCGCGTTCTACGACACCGGCGTGGCGTTCGCGAGCGAGACGGCTAAACCGGGCGACAAGGTCCGGGTCAAGTATCGCTATACGGGCTATCCGGCGGTGGAAGCCGAATCGCTCTTCAAAGCCTCGAAGATCTATTCCAGCGCCACCCTTGATCCGACTCACCACTACATCTTCGCCGACGAATGGCCGAAGCTGACCTTTAGCCAGTTCGTGCCGCTTAGCGAGACTTGGCAGTATGGCCGCACGCCGTTCATGACCGGGCATAATCAGCGACCGACCTACGAACTTATGAAAGACTGTGGGGCGGGAAGCGGTTTCGCGATGAAGCTCGGCCCCGCGTCGTTTGGCAAAGCGACGCTGTCGAAGTCCGGACCGCTCCCGAAAGGCCGCTACGTCATGACGGCCCTCGTGAAGTCGGTCCACACCTTCGGTCCCGGCGGACGCATCGAACTGGAAGCGACGCAAGCGAAAACGAACAAGTTGTTGGCGACAGCCACTCACTTTGTCGGTAACGGGACATTCGAGTGGCGGAAAGATGCTTTCGCGTTCGACATTCCGGAGGACGCCGGCGCGTTGTCGGTCGCGTTCGGGAACGCGGGGACTGGCGAACTGCTTGTGACGGATGTCGAGTTCCGGCGGCTCAACGACGGCGAGTCTCTACCTCAAGGCGTTGCTTCTAAGGCGAACGATAAAGCGCCCGCCTTCGCGGACTCGCCCG
Source organism: Pirellulaceae bacterium (assembly GCA_044356875.1). Taxonomy (GTDB): domain Bacteria; phylum Planctomycetota; class Planctomycetia; order Pirellulales; family Pirellulaceae; genus CAIXSC01. Next base: position 5,671 of record JBIKVL010000266.1, read on the forward strand.
CCGGCGCGATCGCCGATTTCCGCATGTTGGAAGGCCAGGGATACCACGTCTTCAATCATGCTGGAGGCGACCACTTGGATTTGGCGAACCTGTCCTGGGTTGTTGACGAGGGCCGTCAGGCGGTGCGGTTCGCTGACAATACGGCAGGGCGAAAAGACTTTCATCCCGCAAGCTATATCGGCATGCACGTTTTTGGCAACGCGCAGAATTTCGACTACCTGGCCGCCTATCGCGCCTACGAGAATCATCGGACGGTGCCGTTCGCGATGGGAGCTGGCGGCGCCATCGTGCTCGGCTGCGAGCGCTACTATTTACATGGCGCCTATTACCGTGGATTGATCGGCCGAACGCTCATCTTGCGCCGCACCTTGTCAACCGACGAATTGGCGTTGCTCGCTCAAGACCAGCCGCTGCCGTCGGTCGCTGTCCCCGCCGATTCCAAGGGATTCTCGATCGCCGCCTGGATTAAGCCCGCGCAGAAACTGGGAAACAACAACATGCATCC
>JBIKVL010000267.1:0-6161 GCA_044356875.1 Pirellulaceae bacterium
TTGCTTCGCCCAAGCAGGCATTGACCCACTCGTGGTAGTGGTTTCCATCCCCGACGTCCGGCCGCTTGTAATCGCGGAACTTCTCTTCCGGGAACAGTTTCGCTTCGGATACGTGCGGCAGCAGCAGATGACCGCCTTCACCCACGAACAACGCCCCCTGACCGGGCAACTGAATCCCAGGCGGCAACTTGAGTTCCTCGCTCTTCGGCGGCGCGTAACCGCCGTCAAACCATGTCCAGATCAGCGATTCGGTCGTGTACGGCGTCTGCGGGAACTCGTACTCGACGATGTTCTTTTCCGGATGTCCGACACCGGTCGGCTTGCGGCAGGTCGTCTTCGCCCACTTGGGGAACGTGAGGGCCAGCGCGGCGTACGGGGTGTCGAAAATGTGGACGCCCATGTCGCCGAGCGTCCCGGTGCCGAAATCGACCAGCTTTCGCCAATTGCCCGGATGGTAAACGCCCGGGGCGAACGACCGCTGAGCGGCGGTGCCGAGCCACAGGTTCCAGTCCAGGTTCGACGGCGCCTCGGCAGCGGCGGTGAACGGTCCGCCGTCGTAACCCCAGTTCTTGTTCGACCAAGCGTAAACCCGGCTCACCTTGCCGATCGCCCCGTCCTGAATGATTCGCACCGCCCGTCGATACACCGAGCTCGAATGCACCTGGATCCCCATTTGCGTCGGCAGCTTCTTGGCTTCGGCGACCGTCCGCAACTGGCGGGCCTCGAACACTTCATGCGTCAGCGGCTTCTGGCAGTAAACCGGCTTGTTGTGGTTCAACGCCGTCATCGCGGCCGGGGCGTGCGTGTGGTCCGGCGTCGACACCACCACCGCATCGATCGAGTCGCCTAGTTGGCTGATCATTTCGCGGAAGTCGCGGAACTTCTTCGCGTTGGGATGCCGCGAGCCGGCGCCATTCAAGGTTCCCAGATCCACGTCGCACAACGCGGCGACTTCCACCTTGGGGTGCGAAGCGATCGACGCCAGGTCGGCACCGCCCATCCCGCCAACCCCAATGTGCGCCGTCCGCAGCTTGCCGTTCGGACTGACGGCCGACACCCAGCGGGGAAGCGCCGCGGCGGCGCCCACCGCCAAACCGGCCTGCAGGAAGTGACGGCGAGTGGGTTGATGGGGCAAAACCGTAACGGGGGAAAGCTGCGACATCGGTACTGTGCTCCTCGGAAAGATGACCTCGCGACCACGCGGCCCGACAGTGTAACACAGCCAGAAGCCCCGCCGTCACGCACCCCGAACGCGCCCGGAACGTGCCAGCAACGCGCCCGCCGCTCCTTCCCCGACCCTCTCCCGCCTCCACTTGAAAACTCCCACTGGAGAACTGTGCGGCGATCCGCCGATACCTGACGATCGAGGCGGTAAACTCGACCCAATCCCTACAGGCCGAACCATGGTTTCTCCGCTGCGACTCTGTCTAGTGCTGCACGATCATCAGCCGATCGGCAATTTCGAGAACGTCTTCGAGCAGGCTTACCAAGACAGCTACCTGCCGCTGCTGAACGTCTTCGAACAATATCCGGCCGAATTGCGGTTGTCCCTGCACACCAGCGGACCGCTGATGGAATGGCTCGACCAGCACCACGGCGATTACCTGGACCGCGTCGCGCGGTTGGTCGCGGCGGGACGGATCGAAATCCTCGGCGGGCCGTTCTACGAACCGATCCTCACTATGATCCCGTCCCGCGACCGGATCGGCCAGATTCGCGAATACACCGAATGGCTGACCGAACGGCTCGGCGCGAACGTGCAAGGCATGTGGATGCCCGAGCGGGTTTGGGAGCAATCGCTGACCGCCAATCTGGCGGCGGCGGGCATGCGGTACACCGTGCTCGACGACTTTCATTTCCGCAACGCGGGGCTCGCCGACGACGAGCTCGACGGCTACTACCTCAGCGAAGACGACGGACGGCTGCTGAGCATCTTCCCCGGCAGCGAGCAGATGCGGTACCTGCTGCCGTTCGCGCCGCCCGAGAAGACGATCGAGTACCTGCGGTCGATCGCCGAACGGCGCCCGGACGCGATCGTCGTGTTCGGCGACGATGGCGAAAAGTTCGGCTCGTGGCCCGAGACCAAGCGGCATGTCTACGAAGACGGTTGGCTCTATCGATTCTTCGACGCGTTGCTGGCGAACCATGACTGGCTGCGGACGACGACGCTGGCCGAGGCGGTGGACAACGTGGCCCCGCGCGGCAAAGTTTATTTGCCGGATGGAAGCTATCGCGAAATGACCGAGTGGGCGTTGCCGGTCGCGCGGCAGCACGAATACGCCGAGGTGATTCAGTCCTTGCGGTCGGACGCGCGCTGGCCGCGGTTGCAGCGGTTTGTCCGCGGCGGCTTCTGGCGGAACTTCAAAGTGAAGTACCCCGAAGCGGATGAGATGTACACGCGGATGATGATGGTCAGCCAGCGGCTCGCCGACGCGGAAGCGGCCGGAGCCAACCCGGAGTCGCTTGGCCAAGCCCGCCGGACGCTCTACCGGGCCCAGTGCAATTGCGGCTATTGGCATGGCGCGTTCGGAGGCATCTATCTGCCGCATCTGCGGAACGCGGTCTATCAGCAGTTGATCGCGGCGGACAATCTGCTCGACCAAGCCCTGGGCCTGGCGGCGCCGCGGGTCGCGATCGAGGACGCCGACTTCAACCTCGATGCTCGACGCGAGGTAAAACTGGTCAACGACAAACTGGTGTGCCTTATCGCGCCAGCGGCGGGCGGACAACTGTACGAGCTCGATGTGCGTTCGATCTGCCACAACTTGGCGGCCACATTGACGCGCCGTCCCGAGGTCTATCATCGGCAAGTCCAACAAGGAGCCGACGGCAACGCGCCGGGCGTCGCCGCGATCCATGACCGCGTGATTTTCAAACAGGCGGGCCTCGATCGCCGCCTGCAATACGACCGCTCGGCCCGTAAAAGCCTGATCGACCACTTCTTCCTGCCGACCACGACGCTCGAAGAGGTCGCCGCGTCCCGGGCCGAGGACCAAGGGGATTTCGCCGCCGGCGTCTACGAAGCCACATTGCGGCGCGGCGAGGGGAAAGTGCAAACGCTGCTCACGCGCGTGGGCGCTGTGCGCACGGCGGCCGGCCGCATGCCGATTCGCATCACCAAGGCCGTGTCGCTCGAACGTGGCTCCGCGACGCTCGATATCGCCTATCTGCTGGAAGGTTTGCCGGCCGGCGCCGAGCTGCTGTTTGGCGTCGAGTTCAATTTCGCGGGCCTGCCCGCTGGCTTGGACAACCGCTACTACCATGCGGCGAACGGCGTGCGGCTCGGCCACCTCGGCAGCCGACTCGATTTGCCAGACACCCGCGAGCTAGCCGCGCGCGACGAATGGCTGGGGATCGACGTCCGCTGGGAATCCGACCGCGCGACCCGGATGTGGGCGTTCCCCGTCGAGTCGGTGAGCCAATCCGAGGGCGGCTTCGAGTTGGTACATCAATCGATCGCGCTGATTCCCCACTGGCGGGTACGCGGCGACGCTCGCGGCCAATGGAGCGTGGCGATGCGGGTGACAGCGGACACGCGGATGGCGGAGTCGCGAGCCGTTCGCGCCGCATGATGGATGGCACGTTGTTGCCCCTTGATCCCGTCGACGTCCTGAATCAGCATAACGCCCCGTTCGCCGTTCCAGGCGTTGACCACACTGCTCCGTTGGAGCGGCCACGAAGGACAAGAAGACACGAAGACCCGAAGGCGGTCCCGGTCAGTATTGAGGAGCAGAATTCGCTATGAGCGACTTGGATCCGAGAATCCATGCGGCGATCGCCCAGCATCGCGCCGGCCAGTTGGATCAGGCCGCCGCGATCTATGCCGAGATTCTGGCCGACAATCCGGCGAGCGGCGCGGCGATGCATTTGTTGGGCGTGATCGCTCACCAGCGCGGCGACCACGCGCGGGCTCAACAATTGATCGAGGCGGCGTTGACGTTTCATCCCAACGATCCGGGCATGTTGAGCAACTTGGGATTGGTGCGACAGGCGCAGGGAGACGCCAATGGGGCCATCCAGGCCTTTCAGGCCTCGGTGTTCCTCAAGCCGCAAAACTCGGCCGCGTGGTTCAACATGGCCAATCTGTTGAGCTCGGCGGGCCGCCTCGACGAGGCGATCGAGGCCTACCAGCAGACCCTGTTCGTCGATCCGAACCATGCCGAGGCGAGCAACAATCTGGGCGTTGTCCTGCTTACCAAGGGCGACATCGAGGGCGCGACCGAGTGCTATCGCCGCGCGCTGGCCGCCAAACCGGACTACGCGCACGCGTTGAGCAACTTGGGCAATGTGCTCGTGGCCCAAGGCAAGTTGAACGAGGCGGTCGAGGCGTGCCGCCAAGCAATCGCGCTCGACCCGATGGCAGCCGGGGCCTACAACAATCTGGGGACGGCGCACAAGCTGCGGGGCGAAAACCGGGACGCGGAGAAGTGCTTTCTCCGGTCGATCGAAATCAACCCGAACGCCCAGGAACCCCGCAACAATCTCGCCGTGCTGATGTTCGGCGAAGGAAAGTACCGAGAAGCGATCGCCATCGAACAGGAAGTTGTCCGCGACTTCCCGAAGTACGCCGAAGGGTGGAGCAACCTCTGCGAATTCCTCCGGATCGAGAGGCGGCTTGACGAGGCGCTCGCCGCCGGCAGGCAGGCGATCGCCTTGAATCCGAAATCCTCCGAGGCGCATCTGAACCTGGGAGTCGCTCTTTATCTCTCCGCCGATTTCGCCACCGCCGAACAGCTTTTGCGACGCTCGTTGGCGCTCAAGCCCGAATTCGCCGACGCGCATTGGAATCTGTCGCTGCTGCTGTTGGCCCGTGGCGAATTCGAGGAAGGCTGGGCGCATTACGAATGGCGTTGGCGCGGCAATAAACTCCCCGACGGCCATATCACGGGACCGCGTTGGGACGGCGGTTCGCTAGCCGGCAAGACCATCGTTCTTCACACGGAACAAGGCGCCGGCGACTCGATCCAGTTCGTCCGCTACGCCGATATCCTTAAACGCCAAGGCGCGCGGGTCATTGTGGAAGGCGCCGCCAACTTGCAACCGCTGCTCGGCACGTGCCCCGGCGTCGACGGCTGGGCCGTTCGCGGCCAACCACTTCCGCCGCATGATTGCCAATCGCCATTCATCAGCGTGGCGGGAATCCTCGGCACGCGTGCGGACACCATTCCGAACGATACGCCCTACCTGCGATCCAACCCCGAACGGATTGAAAAGTGGCGAGCGCGCGTCGAGCAACTGCGCCAAGCGGCATCCGCGATCGCTCCCCCTTCGCCCCTTTCCGCGTCCGCGGCTGACCAGCGGCTGTCCCAACCGACTCGGCCGCTGCTGATCGGGATTCAATGGCAAGGCAATCCGCGGTTCGCGTTCGACCGCGAGCGTTCCATGCCGCTCGCTTGCTTCCAGCCGATCGCGGCTGTGCCGGGCGTCGTATTGGTGAGTTTGCAGAAGGGGGAAGGGGTAGAGCAGATCGCCGCGCTGGCGAATGGTCCCAGCGACCGTCGCTTTTCAGTTGTCGATTGGTCGGCCGAACTGGACAACGACGGGGCGGCGTTCACCGACACCGCGGCCGTCATGGCACTCCTGGACTTAGTGATCAGTTGCGATTCGGCGATCGCGCATTTGGCCGGCGCGTTGCATCGTCCGACTTGGCTCCCGTTGGCGCGTGTGCCGGACTGGCGCTGGGGGCTCACCGGCGAGTCGACTCGCTGGTATCCCTCGATGCGGCTCTTTCGCCAACCCGCAATCGGCGATTGGAACTCCGTCTTCGCCGCGATGGCGGAGCAGTTAACGCAGTGGAAAGCGTCCTAGCGGAGCGGCGTGAGCCGCCCGGTCGTTTTTTAGCGGAGCGGCGTAAGCCGCCCGGTAGCGGTGCGAACACGCGTCACGCCGCCGCATGCTCGTTTACCGCCAAGCCGAAGGCGCTGGCTCGGCCGCAAAGCGAGATCGCTTACACCGAGCGGATTCACGGCGCCATACCAGCCGTCGCCTACGGCTCGGCGGTAAACGAAGACGGCGGTAAACGACGGACGCGGTAAACGTTTTTAGCGGAGCGGCGTAAGCCGCCCGGTAGCGGTGCGAACACGCGTCACGCCGCCGACCCGCTCGCTTACCGCCAATACCGTTCAATATTCCGTAAGCAATTGCGGAAGAGAAGGTTGCGT
>JBIKVL010000268.1:0-6129 GCA_044356875.1 Pirellulaceae bacterium
GCGCCGTGGTTATCGCCCGGTTACCGCCAACCTCGTTTACCGCCGAGCCGCAGGCGATGGCTCGTATGGCGCCCAGAATCCGCTCCGAGTTAGCGGAGCAGCGTAAGCCGCCCGGCCCGCGAGCCGCTCGATGTACCTAATGAACCGGTGCGTCGGCCTAATCGTTTTAGGCACCGGGGCGACACGCTTTCGCATCGCCACCGGGCGGCTTACGCCGCTCCGCTAAAACGTTTACCGCCATCTTCGTTTACCGCCGAGCTGTAGGCGACGGAAAAGTTCGCTCTAAACGCCGTCGGGAAGTTGTTTCGCCGCTTGAATAAACCTTTCGACCTCCGCCAGCCTCGCTGGCGGGAAACCAGGCAGGGATTGGGCTAACGCTTTGCAGCGGGTGAAATGGCCAAGGCTACTCGGCGAACCCAAACTCAGGGCAAGGCTGCCGCTTTGAAAGTAAGCGAAGACCATATCTCTTTTCAATCCAGGCGCAAAACCGTCCGCCTCGGCCTGAGAGTCGATGGTTTGCAAGGTCGACTCCAGGACCTCGAGACATTTCGACTGCTCGCTGGTCGACGGCGACCCCAGAGCAACGTCTCCGAGAGCTTGGCACGCTCTAAGCAACTCAGTGACGCTAGTCCCATTCTTCGGGTCGCGTTTAAGCACAGCTCGACGCAACGCGATGGTCTGTCTGTACTGTGAGAGAGTCTCCGGCACGCGACCGAGGTCCTGTAAGGCCCTACCGAGGTTCATTCGCACGAAAGCCTGGTCGAGCAATTCTTCGACGTCAGCGGAGTCCAATCGGCCGTCGAGGGAGTTGTCCACCCGTTGTCCAAGCATCTTCGCCGCCACTTCTGGTTGGCCGCCGTTCCGATAGGCCGTGGCGAGATTGTCGAAACAGTCGCGCGCCAGATTCTTAATTTCGATGTCGCCCTCATTCAGCGATTCGGCTTGAAGCAACGTCTCCTTGAGCTGCTCGATCGCCTTGGCGCCGTCAACTTTCTTGAGGTAGGTTCCAAGCGTCATCTCATCTGTGATCAGGCTGACGCGGTACCTTCTCAGCGGCTGCTTGCCGCAGAGTGCCCTCATTCCCTCGGTGACTTGGCCCTGAAGCTCGACCGCTTCTTTCACCTTTCCAGACTTGAACAGACACCGCGCTTGCTCCGACCGCGAAATCAGCAGGTCATGTTGAAAGGTGTGTCGCTCGAGGACGCTGTCTGCGAGCTTTAGCAGCAACTGTTCGGCGATTTGAAACTGGCGCAACGCGCCGTCGTTTCCATCGGCTCCTTGATCCAACATTCTTTGGCCTGTTCGGATCGCGATTTGGGATCGGAACATCGCCGCCACCGGTTCGCCCGGGAATCGATCGAAGAACCTTTCGCCCAGCGCGTTAAGCTCGGCTTCGAGCGGCTCGATCGTAGTGACGCCCTCCGATTTTGAACGGCATTCGATGATGCCTTTAAGTGCGTCGCCCATTAGCTTGAAACGCTGGGGAACGTCGTGCGTCTTGTCGAGGCCTTTAAGTGTCTCGTACAGCCGTTTGTACTCGCCTTCGGCCTCCTTGTGTTTACCCTCCTCCTGACGAAGGATATGTGCGAGTTCCAATTTGCCTTGGATGATCGTCAATTCCGCGCCGGGTTGCTGTTCCGCGTCAACCAAAAGCTCGCGAATCCCTTTGTCCGCCGTCTGGATCAAACGCTTGCGCAACTCCCCCGTGTTGCCCGCTGAACCGAGGCTGTCTTGAATGTCGGTGATCATCGCCGTCCAGGCGCCGAGCGCTTTGTCGAACCGGTCATCGGCGAGCGACCGCTGCTTCGAGGCCTCCGCTATCGAAAAGCGGGCAAGCACGGCGAGCAACGACAAAGCCACCGCGCCGATGGCCGCGAAGGCCGCCGTGCGCGGGCGGCGGCGGACAGCCAAGGTCCCGCGTTCGCTGAGCGAATACTGGTGAGCGGAGACCGGTTCGCCGGCCAGCCAATTCCCCACGTCGCGTGCCAGTTCCCGAGCGGTGGCGTATCTTTCTTTGGGGACCGCTGCCAACGCTTTGCGGCAGATCGAAGCGAGTTCGGCGGGCAGCCGCGACATGGGCGGTAAATAGCCGGACTTGAGTTGTTCAATGAGCTTGTCGGGCGCTCCGCCGCTCCCCAACAGCGCAGCGTGCGGCGGTTTGCCGCTCAGGATTTCGTACAGGATGCCGCCTAGGCCATAGATATCCGTGAGGTGGTCGATCCGATCGAGCTCGCCGCGGGCCGCCTCGGGAGCGATGTAGAGCAGAGTGCCCGGCATTTCGCCGTCTTTGGTGAGCCCTTCCGCGTCGAGCTTTGTTGGCTGCGGAGGTGAAGCTCCACCGACTTGGCCGCGACGGACAGCCATGCCCCAGTCGAGCACAACCGGGAACTGGTTCTCGTGCTGCCGGATATTCGCGGGTTTGAGGTCGCGATGGAAAATCCCTTTCTCGTGCGCGACCCCGATCACATCGCAGATTTGGAGAAAGCCGTTCAGCAGATGGCGGAGTTGCGGGTCGCCTCGACGCAGGCCGAAGCCCGCCGTTTTATGGGCCTCTTGGATCATCTGGTTCAACGGCTGGCCCGTCACCAGTTGCATACAGAAGAACTGCCGTCCATCCTCGATCGCGCCGGAAGCATAGACCGCTGGGCAGCCGGGGTGGTCAATCGACGCGGTGATTTCCATTTCCCGTTGGAAACGTTGGACCGCTTCGGCATCATTGATCCAGCGGTCTTGCAGAATCTTGACCGCGACAGGCCGACCGAAAAAATGGTCGGTATATTCGAAAACCTGTCCAAAGCCGCCAACGCCAACCGTCTTACTGCGTCGCAGACTCGTGTGAACGCTCAGTTCCGTCGATAGTCCGGTGGCTCGACGACCGGCCGCCGCCAGTTTGATTTCGTTAGCCAACGATTCGCGGTAGTCGGGATGCCGGTCAACCCCCACCGCTTTCCAAGGCGGCGGGCCGTTAGCAGCTTCCTGCCGCGAGAGAAATCGCCGCAGGCAATCCGGACAGGTGTCCAGATGGGCCATTATCGCCGCCTGCGAGTCGGCGTCCGAGGTGTCGGACAGGATGGCGTCGAGTTGCTCGATACTGGGATGGTCCATGGAAACGTCGCTCCGTCTCGCTGCCGCATGCCGCATGCAGTATGCCGGGGGCGCAGGCCCGCGGACGCACTGGCCGATGGATACATGCGGCGACACACAAACACTGTACGATCGACGGGCGGGATTCTAACAGGCTCTAGCCTATGAATTAAACACGCCGCGCCAAATCGGCCAGGATGAGCCGCAGCGCCGTCGCGGAAGCCGTTGCCGGAAGCGTGGGACTTTCCAACCGATCGCCGACGATTTGGGATGGGTCGAGCGGCAAATGGATAAAGGCGGCCTGGGTCCGAAGTCCCCGTTCCCGCGCTAGGTGCAACGAGTAGTACAGCAAGGCGTTGCACAAGTAGGTGCCCGCATGGAACGACACGCGGGCCGGCACGCCCGCCGCCCGCAACTGGCCCGCCCAAGTCGACAACGGCAAGGGGCTGCGGTAGGCGAGCGGCCCGTCCGGGATCAGCACGTTGGGTTGATCCGGATCGTCTTCGAGCGCCGAGCCCAGATTCAAGGCGATCGCTTCCAACCGGATATTGCCGCTGCCCGGCGCTTGACCCAAGTGAAGCACAAAATCGAAGTCGGCTTCCAAGTCCTTTTCCAACCGCTTGCGGGTTTGCAAAAAGTCGACCGGATACCGTCGCGTCACCAACCGGGGCTCGGTCGGCATGTTCCGAGTCAACTCGACAAGCGTCAACCAACTGGAATTGGTATCCCAGCGGTCATACGGTTCGAATGCGGTTACGAGTACGGAAGGCATCTGGCGGACCCTTGTGCGGACGACTTCGGTTTCGACAACTATAGATCGAGCAAACTCGTGGAGATAGCCGCGCGGGACGCGCCGGGGCTAGCTAGCTCTAGGCGCGGCAAGTACCCTAGGGCTTCCTTCCGACCCAGTTGTCGCGTTTCCCGCCAGGAGGTAGTTCGCCATGCTCTCGTTCCGCACCCGCTTCGGCACCCCTGACTCGTCCCGGAATCGTTCGTGGGCCGCGCTACGGGCCACGAATTTGGCCAAATCCGTGGCCGCGACCGTCGCCACGACCTTGGCCACGACCTTGGCCGCCGGCGTGGTGGTCGCGGGTTTGAACTCGCCCGTGGCCGCCCAAAGCATCTTCCCGGACAAGAATTTGGAAGCGGCGGTGCGGAAGGAAGTCTTCGAGAAACGGAACAACGACCAGCCGATCGTCGAGACGGACGTTCCCAACATCTCGCAAGTCGTCGGGCGTGGCCGCGATGGCAAGAAGGTCGCGAGCCTCGCCGGGTTGGAAAAGTGCCGGTCGATCGCCGCCGTCGAACTCGACCTGAACGAGATCGCCGACCTCGCGCCGCTCAAGGATCTGAAGAACATCCAGTTGCTCTCGCTGCGGGGCAACAAGGTCAAGGACCTAGCGCCGCTCGCCGCCCTCACCAATCTCCAATACCTGCAACTGGAAAACAACGAAGTCGAGGACCTAGCGCCGCTCGCCGGCCTCGCGAACCTGCGGTCGCTCTACCTGACGAACAACAAAATCAAAAGCATCGCCCCGCTGGCCAACCTGAAAAAGCTCTGGTCCCTCTATCTGGGCGGCAACCAAATCACCGACCTCAAGCCGCTCGCCGAACTAAAAAACCTCGATACCCTCGGACTCGAAGGCAACGGCATTGCGGACATCGCGCCCCTGGCGGGCTTGAGCCCCTCGAAGTTCCTATTCCTGCAGCGGAATCAGTTGACGGACCTGGGTGTGCTCGTCGAGATGGCGAAGAAAGACGCCGCTGGCGAGAAGCGATTCGCCCCGTTCTGGTACGTCGACGTGACCGGCAACCCGCTGTCCGATGCGGCGAAGGGAGCTCAGCTTGGCGAATTGCGGAAGCTGGGCGTGCCCGAACGCATCATCCTCAAGTAACTCGCCGATTGAAGCACGGGAACTAGGATTCGAACCTAGAATGACGGAGCCAAAATCCGTAGTGTTACCATTACACCATTCCCGTGTGCTGTCGGAACATTCTAAGCGTTCTCGCGATTCTGGCAACCCGAGCGACTGACGACGGCGAACGCCAATTGTTCCATTTCGATCGCGAGGTCGACGCCAGCGCCCCGCACATCGGCGGGTAAGACCAGCCGCACCGGAGCGAAATTGAGGATTCCCACCACGCCGGCCGCCACCAATCGGTCGGCGATCGACTGGGCCTCGGTGCGGGGGACCGCGATAATCGCCATGCGGATTTCCCGTCGTCGTATCTCCTCTTCCAACTGCTCGATGGGCCGCACCTCGACCCCGTCGATCCGCTGGCCGACCTTGCGGGGGTCTTGATCGAACGCGGCGACCACCGTGAAGCCCTGTTGCTGGAAGCCGCCGTAGCCCAAAAGCGCGCGGCCCAAGTTGCCAACGCCAACCAAAGCGATATCCCAGGTTTGGTTGGTTCCCAAAATCTGCTGGATCTTCGCGATCAGCTCGTCGCAACGGTACCCGATCCCGGGATAGCCAAACTGGCCAAAATTGGCGAGATCCTTCCGCACTTGGGCGTCGGAGAGCCCCAACAGTTTCCCGAGTTGGGTGGAGCTGGTGGTGTCGGCGTTTTCGTTTCTGAGCTTTTGCAGTTCCCGCAAGTACAGACTGAGCCGCTCGACCACCGCCTTCGGGGCCGCTTCGCCGGACGCCGTCTCGGGGGTTTTTCCTTGCGGTTCGTTCATACCAGCTTCGCGGGTGAGTCAGCCTCGGGAGAGGGCTATGAGGCGGGTGGACGTAGTGGACTCGCTGTTGGGCTAGCCACCACGAGTCGGAATAGTACGGAAACCGCCCCGCACGGGCAAGGGTTTCTTACGGCCCCCCCCGACGACGGTTACGACCCGCTTTCGCGGCCCAACCCCAACGATCGCCGCCATTCCGGCAATCGTGATGTTCGCGACGACGGGCGCCGCCGCAATCAGCCGCATCGTCGGAATCCGCGCACCTAGCCGGATTTACCTTAACCCTGCGGCCATTTTTGGCGATGCATTTTCCGTGATCGACGGTTTTTGCGCAAGCCTTGCATTTCAAGCTGTCGTACTATTTT
>JBIKVL010000269.1:0-6122 GCA_044356875.1 Pirellulaceae bacterium
CGCCAAGTGGTCCGCAAATGGCGAAAACCGCTCGCCATCATGACCCCGAAGAGCCTGTTGCGGCATCCCAAAGTGGTGTCGCCACTCAGCGATTTCGTCGGTGGCAGTTTCCAGCGGGTCATCCCGGATGAACGACCGGAAACCACGCTTCCCACGCGGCGGGTCATCCTGTGCTCGGGAAAAATCTACTATGATTTGCTCGATTACCGCACGAAGCGTCAGTGCAACGACGTCGCGATCATTCGCGTCGAACAACTCTATCCGTTGCCGATCCTGCAGTTGCGGTCGGTGATGAGCCAATACGCGGTCGACACGCCCGTGTATTGGGTCCAGGAAGAGCCCGAAAACATGGGCGCTTGGCGGTTCCTGCGAGTCATGTTGGGGGAGAAATTGTTCCAAACCTATCCTTTCTCCGGCATCTCCCGGCAGGCGTCCGCCAGCCCCGCCACCGGTTCGCCCGCCGCTCATCAGATCGAACAACAAGAGATTTTGGCTTGCGCGTTCCGCAGCCAGTAACCAAGGACCTGCGACATGGCGATTGAAATCCGCGTCCCCTCCGTGGGCGAATCGATCAAGGAAGTCCAAATCGGCCGCTGGCTGAAAAAGCCCGGCGATAAGGTCTCCCGCGACGAAAATCTGGTGGAAATCGAAACCGACAAGGCGTCTGTCGAACTGCCGTCGCCCGCCGCCGGCGTGATCGGCTCGATCGTCAAACGCGATGGCGACCTCTGCGCCGTGGGCGATGTCATCGCGACGCTGATTGAAGCCGGCGAAACCGCGGCGGCCCCCGCCGCTTTGCCCGCAAAACCCGCCGCCGCGGCACCAGCGGCAGCACCGACGCCCGTCGCCGCGACCACCCCGCCGCCAACAGCCCCGGCACCCGCGCCCGCACCGGCCCTCACGTCGGCATCCACACCGCTCGCGCCGCTCGCCCCAGCCAACAAACCGGCCGCGGAAAAACCGGCGCTCGAGAGGGCAGCGGTTGAGAAGCCGGTAGTTGAGAAGCCGGGCGAGCGTCCCGCTGGCGGCTTGGTCGAGTCCCGTTCGGCTCCGGTCCCGCGAGTACCCGAATCGGCCCGCACCGTCATCGGGGAACTCGAAGAAGTCGTCCCGATGAGCTTGATTCGGCGGCGGATCGCCGAGCGGTTGGTCGAGGCGCAGCAGACGGCCGCACTGCTGACCACGTTCAACGAAGTCGACATGTCGGCCGTTATGCAACTGCGCTCCGAATTCAAGGACGCGTTCCAGCAACAGTACGGCGTGAAACTCGGCTTCATGTCCTTCTTCGTCAAGGCGGTCATCGACGGCCTGAAGAAGTGTCCGGAACTGAACGCCGAAATCCGGAACAACCGCGAAATCGTCTACCGGAATTTCTACGACATCGGAATCGCCATCGGCGGCGGTCGCGGCCTCGTCGTGCCGATCTTGCGCCGGGCGGAACTGATGAGCTTCGCGCAGATCGAGTCGGCGATCGCCGACTTCGGCAAGCGAGCTCAGGAAAACAAGATTTCGCCCGAGGAATTGGTCGGAGGCACCTTCACGATCAGCAACGGCGGCGTGTATGGCTCGCTGCTCTCCACCCCAATCGTGAATCCGCCGCAAAGCGGTATCCTCGGAATGCACGCGATCCAGGAACGCCCGGTCGCCCGCAACGGCCAAGTGGTCATTCGCCCAATGATGTATCTGGCACTCACCTACGACCATCGCATCGTCGATGGCCGCGAGGCGGTCGGCTTCCTCAAGCGTGTGAAGGACGTGCTCGAAGAACCGTCGCGGATGCTGATGGAAGTTTGATCCCGATGCGGCTCTTGGAGCATTGTGGGGACGGCGTTCGCGGTGCCGCCCTAACGAATCGCGAGCCGCTTGATCGATATCCCCGAACGGCAATCGACTGACGACTTCCTCCTGACGGCAATTCCGCCTGATGGCAATTCCGCCTGACGTCACCCCGCCTGACGGCAATCTGGTAATGGTAATCGCATGACGGCGCCTGAGTTGATAGTGGCCCAGCGCGCCGCGCGAGCGGGCGGAGAAGTTGTCGCCCGCTATTACCGCGACGGCGTGACGATGCGCGGCAAGCAGTCGTTCGAGCTTGTGTCGGACGCCGATCTGGAAGCCGAGCGGGTGATCGTAGCGCGGATCCGCGACGAGTTTCCCGGACATGCCGTGCTGGGAGAAGAACTCCATAAGGACGCCGTGGACGCCGAACATCTCTGGATCGTCGATCCGCTCGACGGCACCAACAACTTCGGCCACCGCATCCCGCAGTTCGCCGTATCGATCGCCTACGTGAGGAACGGCCGAGCGGAATGCGGCGTGGTCTATCAGCCGGTCACCGACGAGTGGTTTATCGCGCGTCGCGGATGCGGCGCCTTTCATAACGGCCAAGCCGTACAAGTCTCCGCCGCCAGCCGGCTCGACCAAGCCTTGCTGGGCGTCGGTTTCTATTACGACCGCGGCGCGATCATGGAAGCGACGCTGGCGGCGATTGGCGATCTGTTTCGCCGCCAAATTCATGGGATCCGCCGCTTTGGAGCCGCGTCGCTCGACCTGTGTTGGGTGGGCCTCGGCCGCTTCGACGCATTCTTCGAATTCGAGCTCGCGCCGTGGGACTTCGCGGCGGGACGGCTCTTTGTGGAAGAGGCCGGTGGGATCGTTACCACCTGCGATGGAAGCGAACTGCCCTGGGCTAAGTCGAGTATCCTGGCTACCAACGGCCTCCTGCATGCCGCAATCCTGGAAACCATCCGCCCCAAACTGCCGCGTTAGATCCCTCTTTCAAGACTCCGCCAAACTCCTCGAGCTCTGGGCCTAACATCCCGCCAATCCGGCGGCCCGCAATAGATAGTCGGCTTCGGCGGCCCGTAGCGGATCGAACGCGGCGCAGTCGAGTAGCGGAAAACGGGCGGTGTCGGCGAACACTTTCTCCAACGAGCCCAATTTGGCGAGCTCGGCGTTGACCAACGCGCCATAGGCCGACGTCTTGAAACGCAGCGGCCCCGTCCGGCCGCTCACCTTCACTTGGCTACCGGGCGCGAGAATCGCCAGCCCCGCGCGGAAGAATTGCTGGAACAGCCGCGACTGGCTTAAACCGCCCGTCAGCACGTACGTGTCGACGGTCCAGCGGCCTGACCGCTTCACTTCGTCCGCCATGCCGGCCACGCGGCCCAGCAGTTCCACCACGATCGAGAACTGGGTGCAAGCCGTGCGCAGCCCCAGGGAACTACGCTCCCAGCCGGGCGGGAAGGTCTCGAAGTGCCGCGAGTCGTCATGGAGCACTCGACGAATCTCCGGCAACGCGACATCCAGCGTGAGGGCGTTGAGCTGTTCGAGTTGGCTTGCCAGCGAACCGGCATAGGTTTGGAAGAATCGCGAATACCACGCGCCGCAGTCGGCCAGCATGCGCAAGAGGAACACCCCTTGGTCGTAGAACTCGAACCGCATCGACGCCCCGTCGGCCGGCAGCCGAATATCTTTCGGGCACGCGAGGTTGATCGTGCCGCTTGTTCCCGCCGACACCACCAGCCGTCGATAGTCGTCGGTCATGCCACAGCCGACCGCCGACGCGTGGTTGTCTCCGAGTCCGGCGGCGAAACGCCAGCCAACCAGACGTGTTTTCACACGGCTCCAGGGATCTTCCGCGCCCCGAGCTGACAGCACCGCGCCCACCACCGCGCCGGTGCTCGCGGCCGGTGGAAACCACGCCGGATCGAAACCCGCGGCCGTGATCGCCCCGACGGCCAAGTTCCGCGTCTCCTGCTCCAGCAAACCATTGCTCAACGCGTCGGACTTCGCCAAACGGGCAACTCCGGTGAGCGAATACGTCACCCAATCGCCGGTCAGCATCACCTGACACAGTTCGCCGCGCAACGACGGCTCGACACGCAACATGTGCCGCAGTTTCGGGAGGACGAACCGCGGCGCGAGCGGTCCCACGATCGACTCGACGCCCGCCGCCCGCAACTCCCGAGTCTCCTCGTCGGCCGCGTTGCACTGCCACGTGATGGCTGGCGCCAGTGGACGAGCGTTGGCGTCGAGCAACACGAGATCGTGTTGGCGGCAAGCCACCGAAACGAACCCCGGATCGCTTGCGGACCGTTCGAACGACCAACCACGCGTCGTGAGCGCGTCGAGCAAGTCGGCGATCATGTCCGGCAGCGGAGCGAGGTCGAACCCAGGGTAGCGCGCGTCGCCACGCCATTCCCGCCGTTCCCGCATTTCCATGCGAACGAAATCCTCGGCGCCCGCCTCGGATCGCACCGCAAGCGCAAGTTCAGTGGTCGTGATGTCGATGGCGAGAAAGGCGGCGGAGTGTCGGGACATGGGAGGTTTCGGGGTTCAGGGTTCAGGGTTCAGGGTTCAGGGTTCAGGGTTCAGGGGGCGGGGGGGAACCACGGATGACGCGGATGGGCGCGGATTTTTCGCAGCGTGGCCTTAGCTGGGGATATCGCGGCGGTCGCGCGGATCCATCATTTGATCGAAGCCCAGCCACAAGGCGCGCGCGTAGCGGAAAAACCACATTGGAAACAGCACGGTAAAAGCGAACGCCGCCAGCAGCAACGTGGTGTTGCTCGCGACCCGCATCAGCATCAGCGGAATGTACGCGATCGTGACGATGGCCGCCGTCAGTCCGTAATTGAAATAGATCGAACCGAGAAAAAAACCGGCTTCGCGTTCGAATCGCGTCTCGCACCGCGAGCAGTGCGAGTTCATGCGGAACCAGCCCGCGAACAGCTTGCCGGTACCGCAGACCGGACAGCGGAGCCGCAAGCTCCGCCATACCAATTTCCAGAACATGGCCGCCTGCCTTGTGAAGGGAATTACTTGACCGGCGTTTCCACGCCCTTGCCATCGCGCAGGAACGGTTCGCGGACCTGCTTGCCTTCGACCGGCGGCGTTTCGCGGATCCAGACATTGCGGAACCGCATCGGATTGCCGTGGTCCTGCAAGCGGATCGGCAGGCGGTCGGCGTGCGCCTTGTACTGCGGCGGGCGGTTGAAAGGCGTGTCCCCCTTGAGCGCGAAATGGTTCAGTATCAGCACGCCGTTGTGCAGGGCCGTGATGTAGGCGGGTGATTTCAACGTGCCATCTTCGGCGAACCGTGGCGCCGTCCAGACAATGTCGTAGACGTTCCAAGTCCCCGGGGCGCGGGTGGCGTTCACCGCGGGCGGCGTCTGCTTGTAAATCGCGCCGGCCTGGCCATCGAAGTAGGTTTTGTTCTCGAACGAATCCAAGACCTGGATTTCGTAGGTGTTCATGAGGAACACGCCGCTGTTCCCGCGTCCCTGGCCGCTGCCGGTGGCCGGCGTAGGCGCTGACCATTCAATGTGCAGTTGGCAATCGCCGAACGCCGCCTTCGTCCGCAGGTCGCCCTTGCCGCTGACCATCGCGCCGTCCACCACCTTCCAATTCTGGCTGCCTTCCCACGCCGAGAGATCTTTGCCGTCGAACAACACCACCGCGTCCGATGGCGGTCCACCGTTTTCGCCGGGACGAACCACGGCCGGCTCTTTCCATTCAATGCCGTTGAGATACTCCTGGGCGGAAGCCGCGGCGCCCAGGCCCAACGCGTTGAAAACGAGCTCGTTGAGAACAACCGAGCCGAAAATCAGCGCGCCGAACATGACGGCCGACAGCACGCCAAACGAAGACGTACGGGAACAATGGGACATGGCAGACATTCCAAGACTGGGGAAGTTAAGTAAGGAACGACGACGCGAGGATTGTACGGAAAGAAGCCGCTGTTGACAGCGGACGCGACTTCCGCGTATTACCACGCCTCGCAAGCAGGGATGAATGGAAAAGCCGGGGAGGACGGGGATGGAACCCCTTATCGAATCTGGCAAGCAGTGGTTCGCTCAATGGAGATTGGCGTCCACGGCCGCGCGCTGGGGCTTCGCCGTTGTCGCCGCCGCGCTCGCCGCTGCCGCGATTGCCGCCGCCACCGGGCTTGCGGTGTCCAACTGGCCGCAGAGCGACGCCCTGGTGCCGCTTATCGGCGGCGATCTGCTCGCCGCCACCCCATTGACCGCCGCCCAAGTCACGGCCATGGAGGCCGCCTTCGGCAAAGCGCAACTGAACGAAGCCCAAGTCGTCGGCAGGTCCATCTCCGTCCCGCGATC
>JBIKVL010000270.1:0-6119 GCA_044356875.1 Pirellulaceae bacterium
GGGAAAGTTTGGGGGAAAGTTGCTAGTTGCTAGTTGCTAGTGGCGAATGGGGAATGGGGAATGGGGAGTGGGGGGCTCGGTTCGAAATTGCCGCCGATGACTTTTTGCCCCATGAGCATCGCGCTGGTCGTTATCCGACGCGGGCCAATTGCCGGGCGGCTTACGCCGCTCCGCTAAAAAATGCGGCCGGGCGGATTGCGCCGCTCCGCTCAATGCGGCTAGTCCAATTCCCGGAGGCGGTTCAAGTCCGTTTGGCGACCGACGACGACCAGCAACTGATCGTCCGTCAACCGGAACTCGCCGTCGGGAAACATGTGCAGCTTGCCGCTGAGCGCGTCTTTGACGCCGACGACCGAGATGCCGAATGTTTTCCGCAAGTTCGCTTCGCGGAGCGTCACGCCGGAAAGGCTGTTGGGCGTCGTGATTTCGGCAAAGCTGTACTCGGGGTCGATCTTCATGAAATCGATGACGTTGGGCCACGTCATGCGATCCGCCAGTTCCATCGCGATCTCGATCTCCGGAAAAATCACCCGTTCGACGCCCAGGCTCTTGAGCAGTTTGGCGTGATCCTGGGTGATTCCCTTCACGATGATCCGTTTAGCGCCCAGTTCGCGGGCATGGAGCGCGCAAAGCAGCGACGGCGTGATGTTTTCCCCCAGGCTGATGAACACCGCGTGGGAATTGTTGAGGCCGAGCTCCTTGAGCGAATCGGATTCGGTGACGTCCGCGATCACCGCCTCGTACAGCAGATGCTTGAGGTCGTCCACGCGTTCGGGGTCCGAGTCGACTCCGGTGACGCGACAGCCGTTCTGACACAGTTTCGTCGCCAACGCTGTTCCAAACGATCCCAAGCCCAACACCACAAACCGCCGCGTATCGGCCATGCTGATCCCCGTTTACCATCTTACCTAACCGCTTAACGCCATCCGTGCGACCGCGTTGTTTTCTACGGCGCCATCTCCACCCGATAGAGATTCGCGGCTCCACGAATCAACAGTGCGCGGCCAGTGACCGCGTACGAGGCGAGCGTCCGTTCGCCAAGGCTGTTTTTCGCGAGCATTTCGTACTGGGCGGCGGCCCGCACCACGGTTGTGTCGCCTTCCTCGCTTTGGAAGTAGATCTTGCCGTCGGCGTGCAGCGGCGACGCCGAGTAATTGCCGCCGAGCCGTTCTTGCCAGACTTCCGCCCCCGTTTTCGCGTCGAGACAGGTGGCGACGCCGCGGTCGGAAACCATGAAAACCCAATCGCCAACCGCCAACAGCGATGGCGTGTGCGGAGCGCCCTTCTTCACCACCCAGGCCACATGGGAATCGGTAACGTCGCCCGCGCCGTCCGGGCGGATCGCCATCACCGACGGCGAATCATACCCAGTGCTGATGTAGACGAGTCCGTTGGCGAAGATCGGCCGCGGGATCACCGAATACCCCTGGTAACGGACCCGCCAAATCTCCTTGCCATTCGCCGGATCGAAAGCGCCCACCGAATTGGAACCCGGGCTGATGATCTGCGTCTGTCCGTCCACTTGGATCACCAACGGCGTGCTGAACGAAAACTTCTTGGGAGCGTCCGAATCGCGGCTCGCCTTCCAGCGTAACTGGCCCGATTTTTGGTCGAGCGCGGCCAGGAAGGGATCCGACGCGCCATCCGCGCTATAGACCAGCATGTCCTGGACCAGCGCCGGGGTGCCGCCATTGCCGTGGACCGGAGCGTATGCCAGCTCCCGGTTCCGCCACTTCACTTGGCCATCGAGCCCCAGGCAGGCGGTGCCTTGATGGCCGAAATGAACGAACACCGAATCGCCGCGCACCACCGCCGTCGGGCTGGCGTGGCTATTCTTGCC
Organism: Pirellulaceae bacterium; assembly: GCA_044356875.1. GTDB lineage: Bacteria > Planctomycetota > Planctomycetia > Pirellulales > Pirellulaceae > CAIXSC01. Next base: position 1,841 of record JBIKVL010000270.1, read on the forward strand.
GTGAATCCGCGGCGCGTCTTTGGGCTGCTGGAAGACCTCGGTGTCCCAACGCGGCTTGCCGGTCGCCACGTCGTAGGCGAGCACCCGTAGCGAAAGCGCTTGGCCAGCGTTTCCATTCGCCGCGTTGCCGTTCGCCGCGATTCCATTTGTCGCGTCCGCCTCGACCGGGACCGCCGAGGTGACGATCACTTGGCCGTTGACCACGACGGGCGAAGACCAGCCGAGTCCGGGGACTGGCTGCTTCCAGGCCACATTGCGAGTCGCCGACCATTCCACGGGCAAGTCGCCCTCGCCCGGATGGCCTGGGCCCACATGGCCCTGGCCTGTGGGGCCGCGGAAATCGAGCCAGTTCGAATCGGGAGCGGCCGCCGGCGCGAAGCTCGCCAGCACAATCACCAAGGTCTGCAACATCGCTTTCTCCTTTGGACCCGGCAGGATCATACCCCAGCGGCAGCGGCGGCTGAGCGGAGGCTTTTCAGAAATCTTGAGAGAATCATTGCGGATCGCCAACTTTTCGCCATAATACCCCGTCGCTGAGGTTGGAACCGAGGTCCCAACGCGCCGGTCGAGTGGATTCTTCCGGCAAATTGGTCTGAGAGAGGCGTGCGGTTCCAATCAGTGAACGGAGTTCCTTTGGCTTAAAACATCCCGGCGTTCATGGGCTCGGCGTTCCCCGCTCACGCTGTCGCTCTCTTGCCGGATTTTGGGATAGTTATGACGATCGATCTGACTTTCGCGAGTACTTTCGCGGTCATGCTGCTGCTGGCGCTAGATTTAATGACGGACACGTCGCGTTGGCGGTACTAACCGGTAACGCTCTCGCCGCTTGGCGCCATAACTCTTTTGCGCCATGCCCCGTAGGTGCCCTGCCACTGACTCGTGGCAGGGCAACCGTGAGGCTCAGCCTCTTCCGACCGACTGACCTTCCAAGGCTTTAGCGAGTCGGAAAGCGTTCTTCGGTGAGTTGCGTGACACCGCGCCCGTTGGATCGTTTGGTGCGGCGCGGCGGCATCCAGTTCCCAGGTTGGCTCTGCCGTCACGAATTACGCCGCGCGGCCAGAGGCACTGGCCGTAGCCACAGCGACGCTGGCCACAGCCACGCTCGCCACCGTCAGGCTTGAAGCGGCGATTCCGGCCGGCACGGTGGGGGCGTCAGCCACCTCACGGGTCGGCGTGGCGAGCCATGCGGCAATTCGGCCGGGCAACGGGAACGAGAAGTCCCGCAGCAATTCGCGCAATACGGCGGGGGTCCGGTGAGCCTCGGGTTCGCGAACGCGTCGAGCCATGGCGACGGCGCCGATTCTCAAAAGAAAACTCGTCGCGAAGACCACATGGAATGGACCAACGGTGAGGCCGAGAAACGTGGCCTCCCAGCCCTGAGCGCGGGATAGCGCAAGGCCCGTGAGCACGGCTGTGATGCCGCCGATCAGTCCCGCCCAGGCGTTGCCTGCGGCGAGGAACATCGTGCGGTTCTCCGCCGGCGAAAACTTGAGCAGGTAGCCTTGGTTGGCGATGTTGATGCCCGCGTTCAACAGCGCGTCCATCATCAACACCGGCACGAGAATCCAAAAGGCGAGCGTTGGATCGCGGGGGATCAACAGCAACGCCGCCATGTTCACCGCCTTCAACATCGTGCAGAGAACCAGCAGCGGGCGATGGCCATAGTGGTCGGCGATCCGACCGAACTTCTTCGACCACAAGGCGCCGCCGATCCACGAGATGGCCCACACGAGCAGCACCCGGTCGAGGCTCATGCCGACCTGTTGCAGCAAATACATGCTGATGAACGGCGCGCCGACCATCGCCGCGAAATGCCAGAAGCAGGCGTATTCGATGAACGACCGAAACCGTTCATGCCGGAAAGGCGCCACCAAGACGGCTCGCCAGTCACACGCTGGACCGTGCTTCGCGGGCGGTTCCTCGACCTTGAGGAACAGCAGCAAATCGACGATCCCGAGCACCGTCGCCACGCCGACAAGCAACCCGAACGACGCCCAAATCCCCAATCCGCTGTGAAGGAACACGAGGGAGCAGCCGAGCAGTGTCGCGGCCGCGGTCCACTGCTGCCACAAGTGCCGCACCGACCAGAACTGGCTCAGACCTTCCTTCGGCAGGTAGTCGCCCATCCATGACAGCCAAAGCGGCGTGCCAAAGTGCAATAGGCCGTGGTTGAGCAGCGTCGCCGCCACCAAACACCACACCCAAGTTTGGTTGGACCAATCGGGGAACAGCCAGGGACCGCAGGCCAAGGGCAAATACGACAACCGGTGCAGCAGACTGGCGAAAAACCACCAATGGCGGCGGTACACCGACCGCTTGGTCACGATCGCCGCCAGAAACTGGACGAAAAACAGCCCAGTCGGCGCGGCACCCAGAATTCCAATATGCAGCCCAGTCGCGCCGAGCTGCCGACCGAACTCGATCAGCAGCGGACAGGTGGTCACCTGCGTATACGCCATCGCCAAACTGCCGCCCACCACGATCGCTCGGCGGGCCCCGGTCAACGTCCACTTTCCCATCGGAACTCGTCACTCCCCTTGGCCACGGAAAGAAGGTCGCGGAGTCTAGCGGGCGGGCTGGAACGACGCGAGGGATTCTACTCGACGCCAACCCGGTACGAGCTGACAAATCCGCAAGGTTTGCCCGCCCCGCACGGTCAACTCTAGGTCACGCCGCGACGCGGCGGATCGTCAGTGGTGGCTTTGTCTGGCCCGCCATCCGAAACCCATGGCGCTCGAATCCCAGCTTGATCGCTTCCAGCAGATCCGCCCGAACGGCCGGGAAGTACTCGGTTCGCACCCAGGGCTGGACAACGATTTGCATGCCGTTGTCCGCCAACTGGTCGATCGCCACCACGGGCGGCGGCAACTGCATGACCCGGTCGTCCGCCGCCAAGACTTCCAGCAGGAACCGCTTCAGCTCCGTCAGGTTGTTGTCGTACGAGCAGCGGAGCGAAATGTCGATGCGCCGCGTCGATTCAGCGGAGAAATTCGTGATCGTCGCCGCCGTGATCGAACCGTTGGGAACGATCACCACGGCGTTGTTATCGGTGCGAATCAACGTGCTGAAAATCTGAATCTCCTCGATCGTGCCCGTCGAACCGCCCGCGAGCACCGAGTCGCCCACCTTGAACGGCTTGAACACAATCAGCAGCACGCCCGCCGCGAAGTTGGCCAGCGACCCCTGGAGCGCCAAACCGACCGCCAAACCGGCGGCGGCCACCACCGCTGTGAACGACGTCGTGTCGATCCCGATGCGGTGCAGGGCCGAAAGCACGACCAACGCCAACACGGCCGCGTACGACAGATGCGACGCGAATTTCGCCAGCGTCGTGTCGCACTTCGCCCGCGTCGCCACTCGGCCGAGCAGTTTGGAGGAAACCCGCGCGAACCACCGGCCTACGACCAAGATCGCGATCGCCGCGACGAGATTGAGCGCCAGTTCGCTGCCGCGTTGACGCACCAACCGCAACAAGTTTTGCCACCAGGCGGCGGGATCCGAAAAATTGGTCACGTCGTCGAGCACTGCGGCGAGCGACCCTGCGGAGGCCGCCACTGGCGCGGTCACGGGGGCCGTCGCAGAGGCGGTCACTGCACCAGTCGCTGGAGCGGTCGACGGAGCGGTTGCGGAAGTGGACGCTGGAGTGGTCGCAGAAGTGGGAGCAGCGCCGACCCCGGCTATGGACGCCAGGATTATGGGCAATTGAGCCGGATCGGTAGCGCCCTTCGAGCTCGGATTGACCGACGCGGGCGGCGTACGATGAGCGCCGTCGAGCGTCCCGTTCGACGCCGCAAACCCAGCCGGCAAAACGTCGTACGTTCCTGCTGAGGAAAGCGGCGTGACCGCTGGCGGGTCGGTTGCGGGCCAATCCGCCGTCAGCGTCGGCGTCGAACCCGCGGCGGGCGGCGGTGGCGCGATCACGGGCGGTGGCGCGATCACGGGCATGACAGCGGGCGCGGCCGCCTGGTGAGGCGCAGGCGTACGAAACGAAGCGGATGGGGGGACGTCCAGTTGGCCTGCGACACACACCAAAGTGCCGTAGATGAAGACGCTCGCAATCATTTCCCGATTCCCCGCTTGCCACAACCGTGGTCGCTGGCCCCACGGTGGTCATCGGCGCATATCCCAGCTGCGCGTGCGGATTGTATCGGTCAGTGGGGATGGGGGACTTGAGTTGATTTTGACGGCGATCTCGCTGCGAGTGGGCGACGGAGGCGTGAATTGGCCTTGCGACCCCAGGGCAAAGCGTCGCGCCGTAGCCGCAAAACGCCGAAACCGC
>JBIKVL010000271.1:0-6116 GCA_044356875.1 Pirellulaceae bacterium
TCCGGCCCGCAAGGCGTTTCGTTCGACGTACCGGCAGACCAACAAAAAGTGATCATCATCCTGGATGGGAAAACTCTTGAAACGGCCCTGATAGACATGTCCTTGGCCACCGGTCCGGTAGTGGGCACGCAACCGCATCGTGTGCGTGAGCGAAACCCACCGCAGGAAGTTGCTCATGCCTCCATCCTCCGTGGGCTGCAACACAAAATGCCAGTGGTTGGGCATTAACTGGTAAGCCAGAATCCGGCAGGCGTAACGCGTCAGTCCCTCGGCGAGGATCTGCTCGAAGGCTTCGTAGTCCTCCGGTTTGTGGAAAATGGTCGATCGGGCATTGCCTCGGTTCAAGGCGTGATAAATCCCGCCCGCTTCGTCTGCACGTTTTGGTCTTCCCATCCCGGTACCTTACCCGAGCTCAACTCCCCAGAAAAGAGTCCTGACACCTTTTCTTCCCCGAACCGCGACTTGGGCTTGGGAGCCCGTAGAACAACAGGCGACACGCGACGGGCGACAGGCGAGAGACGACAGGCGACGGGCTGGGGACCGCTATCGCCAGATTGGCCCGTTTTTGACAAGATGCGGCGGCAAGGGATGTTTCCGGGGGAGCGCCCAAGGAGGGGCTGATGGCACGTCGACCGATAGGATTGCTGTTCGTGATCGCGGCCTTGGCGTTGCTGTATTTCGCCTTCCGCAGCCGTCAAGGAGGCGTTGCCGGGGTCGGTCCAGGGGCCCGGCCGGCGACACCGGCCGCGATCTCGACCCGTCCGCCCGCCCGCGAGGCGGAGACGGTGCGGATCGCCGCCTGGAATTGGGACGGATGGGACGAACGGCGGCTCGGGGATACGGCCGCCGTGACGTTGTTAACGCAGGTGGTTCGCCAGTTCGACGTGATCGCGGTTCAAGGATTGTCGCCGCGTTCACCGAACGCGTTGCCCGAGCTATGCGATCGCATCAACGAAGATGGATCGCACTACGACTACGTTGTCGGGCCGCGGGTGGGGCGGGGCGAAGCCAAGGCGCAGTACGCGTTTTTGTTCGACCGGTCGATCCTCGAGGTGGATCGCAATCAGGCGTACTCGGTGCGGGACGACGATGATCTGCTCGACCGCGAGCCGCTGGTGGCGTGGTTCCGCGCTCGGGGACCGGATCCCCGCGAAGCGTTCACATTCTCGATCATCAATGTCCAGATCGACCCGGACGATGCGGCCCGGGAGATCAATTTGATGGACGATGTGCTGCGCGCTGTTCGCAACGACGGGCTGGACGAGGACGATGTGTTGCTGGCGGGCGACTTGGTCGTGGACGAGCGGCGCTACGGCGAATTGGGACGCGTGCCGAATCTACTGGCGGTCGCGGCGGGACTCTCGACGACGATCGACGGCGCCGCGCAACGCGACAACCTGCTCCTCGACCAACAGTGCTCAGTGGAATTCACGGGCCGTGGCGGCACGATGGATTTCCTGCGCGAATTCAATTTGACCGTCGCGCAGGCCCGAGCGGTGGCCCCGCGATTGCCGGTGTGGGGCGAGTTCAGCGTTTATGAGGGTGGTGGACCGGGCCGCTTCGCGACCCGCCCCGTCCGTCCACCCGGTTTGGCATGGCCCCGATAATAGTGTTTCGTTCGCCGGTCTTGGTACACTGTTCCTCCAAGGAGTCCCCACATGGTCGCGGTGAATGAGATCGTGCTCGAGAATGTGACCAAACGCTACGCGGGCCGGCTGGTGCTGGACGGGATCAGCATGACGATCGGCCAGGGGGAGACGGTGGCGTTGGTCGGTCCGAGCGGCGGCGGGAAGTCCACGCTGTTGCGATGTATCAATGGATTATGCCCCTTCGACAGCGGACAGATTCGCGTTGGCGAGCATCAATTGACGCCGGCGGGCGGCAGTCCCGGAGCGACGGCCGCCGTGCGGCGCCTGTTCGGCATGATCTTCCAGGATTTTCAATTGTTCCCCCATATGACGGCGTTGCAGAACGTGATGGAGGCGCCGCGGCAAGTGCTCGGCAAGTCGATCGACGAGTGCCGACGATCGGCCACCGAGCTGCTCGAACGCGTTGGACTCGCCGAACGGTTGAACGATTACCCGCGGCAGTTGTCGGGAGGGCAGCGGCAACGGGTAGCGATCGCCCGAGCGCTGGCGATGTCGCCGAGCGGCCTGTTGTGCGACGAGATCACAAGCGCACTTGATCCGGAACTGAAGAGCGAGGTGCTGTCGGCGCTCGGCGAGTTGAAACGGGCCGGATTGACCTTGATTCTGGTGACTCACGAGATTCATTTTGCGCGGCGGGCGGCGGATCGCGTCTTTTTTTTGGCGGATGGACAGATCATGGAGCAGGGGCCGGCTAGCGACGTGTTGGAAACGCCGCAAACGCCGCGGGCCCAGCAGTTCCTCCGGCAAGTCTTGGCATAGACGCCTTCCCGGCGATTGGCGGTTGGGGTGGCGACAACGTAGCGAAAGGGGAACGACAGCGATGACACCGCGGGAAGTGTTGGCTTTGTGCCGAGAGAAGGACGTGAAGGCGATCGATCTGCGGTTCACCGATTTTCCGGGCACGTGGCATCACTTCACGATTCCCACCGGCAAACTGGAGGAGGACACGTTCGAAGATGGAGTCGGCTTTGACGGTTCGACGCTCCGCGCTTGGCAAGCTGTCAACGAATCGGACATGTTGGCGATTCCCCAGGCGAACACGGCGTTCATCGATCCGTTCGCCAAGACGCCAACGCTGGTCTTGATCTGCGCGATCCAGGATCCGATCACCCGCGAAGATTACTCGCGGGATCCCCGCAACATCGCCCGCAAGGCGGTGAATTATCTGAAACGCACGGGGATTGGCGATTCGGTGCAGATCGGCCCTGAACTCGAGTTCTTCGTCTTCGACGACGCGCGGTTCGACCAGAACGCGCACGAGGGCTACTATCATCTGGATAGCTCGGAGGGGGAGTGGAACCGCGGACGGGCCGAGGGGCCGAATCTCGCTTATAAAACGCGGTACAAAGAAGGCTATTTTCCGGTTCCGCCGACCGACCAGATGATGGATTTGCGTTGCGAGATGATGCAATTGTTGATCGACTGCGGGATCGACGTCGAAGCGCAACATCATGAAACGGCCACGGCCGGCCAGTGCGAAATCGACATGCGGCATTGCTCGCTGGTCGAGATGGCCGACCAGACGATGTTGTACAAATATGTGGTTAAAAACGCCGCGCGACGGGTCGGCAAGACGGCCACTTTCATGCCCAAGCCGATCTTCGGCGACAACGGTTCCGGCATGCATACCCACTTTTCGCTGTGGAAGGGCTCCGAGCCGCTCTTCGCCGGCTCGGGTTACGCTGGCCTGAGCGACATGGCGTTGCACGCGATTGGCGGCGTGCTCAAACACGCCCCGGCGCTTCTGGCGCTCACCAATCCGACCACGAATAGTTACAAACGGCTGGTGCCCGGATACGAAGCGCCGGTAAACTTGGCCTACTCGCAGCGCAACCGCTCGGCCTGTTGCCGGATTCCGATGTACAGCAGCAGTCCCAAAGCGAAACGCGTCGAGTTCCGCTGTCCCGATCCGAGCGCCAATCCGTACTTGGCGTACAGCGCGATCCTGATGGCGGCGATCGACGGCATTCAAAACAAAGTGTCGCCGGGCGAACCCTTGGATAAGGATCTATACGACTTGCGCCCCGAAGAACGCGGCGGCGTGCCCCGCACCCCCGCCTCGCTCGAAGAGGCGCTCGACAACCTGGAACGCGACCATAGTTTCCTCCTGCGTGGCGACGTCTTCACCGAGGACGCGATCCGCGAGTGGATCAACTACAAGCGGATCCGCGAAGCCGACCAAGTGAGGTTGCGGCCGCATCCCTACGAATTCTGCCTCTATTTCGACGTCTAGGCGATTGCGACGGTTCCGCCAAATGTTCCGCCAATCCGCCTGTCGCGCGGGTCATGCCATGTACGATTTTTTCGAAATCAGCAACGAGATGCTGTGCGTGGCCAACCGCGCCGGCTATCTCGTTCGAGTCAACTCGGCGTGGACCCGATCGCTCGGCTGGTCGCAGGCGGAACTCACGAGCCGTCCGTTCCTCGACTTCATCCATCCCGACGATGTCGCGTCGACGGTACGCGAAGCGGCCAAATTGCATCGTGGCGATGGCTACGAAGCGGTCGGATTCGAGAACCGGTATCGCTGCCGGGATGGTGGCTATCGGTGGCTTTCATGGCACACGCGGCTTGTTCCGGAGACGTCGGAATTGGTGGCGACGGCCCGCGATGTCACGGAACAGAAGCTCGCGGCCGACGCCTTGCGTTTTTCCGAGCAGCGGTTTCGAACGCTGGCCGATCATGCTCCCGTGAGCATTTTTCTCGCCGATCTGCACGGCCGGAACACGTTCGTCAACCGCCGCTGGTGCGAAATCTCGGGGTTAACGCCCGAGGAAACGGCCGGCTTTGGGTGGCGGGCCGCCATTCATCCTGACGATTTGCAAGCGAAAATGACGCGGTTTGACAGCCGAATGGCGGACGGCCGCGAGTACGACAACGAGTACCGCATCGTGCATCGTGATGGCGACGTCCGTTGGGTGCGAACCTTCGCGGCGCCGATCTTAAATCAGGAAGGGACGGCGACGACCATCGTTGGGATGACGATGGACGTGACCGACCAGCATCAACTGCTCGAAGAACTGCGGCGCGAACGCGAACTGCTATGCGAGCTGCTGGAGGTTCAAGAACGGGAACGGCAGGCCGTCTGCAACGACATGCACGACGGCCTCATGCAACATGTTACGGCGGCGATCATGGAGTTGGAGGCGACGGAAGCCGGGCCGCTGCCGGTTACCGCCCAATTCAACTTGCAACGCGCGATCCGCGAGCTCCGCCGAGGCCTCGAGGATGGTCGCCGCGTGATCCGCGGCATCCGCCCGGCTGAGCTCGACAGGGCCGACATCGGCGTCGCGCTCGGACAATTGGTGGATCAATTCCACGGATCGGGAATCCACGTCGACTGGAAGTTGGACTCCGGGGTCGGCCGCTTGCCGGACCCCGTGCAAACCGCGATCTACCGCGTCGCCCAGGAGGCGCTGAACAATGCTCGGCGGCATAGCGGCACGGATGTGATTCGCGTGGAATTGGATCGCCCGCCCGGCCACCTCCGACTGCGAATCCGCGACTTTGGTTCCGGTTTCGATCTCCATAATCGACCCTCCAACGGTTTTGGACTCAAAGGCATGGCCGAGCGCATGCGGCTTATTGGAGGCTCGTTTTCCATCGAGAGTGCTGCCGACGAGGGGACGATCGTCACCGCGATCGTGCCCTACGCTCCCGAGGGAGCGGAACATTCCGTCGGGGCGAGCGGCTGACCAAACGAAAGCCGCGCTGCTAGACTGTCACAAGAGCAGTCAGCTGGACCATCGGTCCACTAGCCTGCGAGCCTGCTGAGTTTCCCGAATAGCGGCCGTTCGCCGTGCCCCACCGTCACCGCTCGGACTTCACACGATGCTTCCTTTTGGTCAAACCTTTGAGCTTTCCGATTTGGCGGTCATCGGCCTGCTGGTGGTGCTCGAAGGCGTGCTGTCGATCGACAACGCGCTCGTCTTAGGGCTTTTGGCGAAGCGGCTTCCCCCCAGGCAACGTGGCCGAGCGCTTACTTACGGACTGGTCGGCGCTTTCGTCTTTCGCTTCGTCTCGATTTTCACCGCTCAATTGCTGTTGCGGTGGACGATCGTGAAGCTGATTGGTGGCGGTTATCTACTTTATGTCGCTCTCAAGCACTTCCTGTTCGAATCCAAGTCTGAGGACTCCCAGAAAATCGCGATCGGTCCCGATGGGCATCCGATTGTCGACGGCGCCGATGAGCCCGATGCAAAGGATGGCAACGGCGAAAGCAAGGGGGCCGGCGGCGTCGTGTACGCCGCGTTCTGGCCGACGGTATTTGTGATTGAAGCCACCGATATTGCCTTCGCGATCGACTCGATCCTCGCGGCCATCGCCCTCGTCGGGCCCAATCCCCAACCCGAAGGTGCCCATCCAAAATTGTGGGTGGTGGTTACGGGCGGTATGCTCGGCGTCATCCTCATGCGGTACGCGGCGGTCGTCTTCATCAAATTGCTCGAGCGTTTTCCGCGTTTCGAG
>JBIKVL010000272.1:0-6114 GCA_044356875.1 Pirellulaceae bacterium
AGGCCGAACAGTTCGAGGAATCGGTCCGTCGTATGGAAAATCGGTTCCCGCGGTTTTCGGTCGGGACGTTCCACTCGCAACAGTCCGCGGCGGACAAGCTGCGCGAGCACGCTTGCGCTCGATGCGTTCCTCAACCGATCGATCTCGGGTTGGGTGAGCGGCTGGTTGTAGGCGACCAACGCCAACACGTCGATCGCTTGCTGCGACAGCTTCGCTTCCTTCACGCGGCCATAGAAACGGTCGCGGAGCGGCGCGAACTCGGGACGCAACACCAGCCGGTAACCCGCCCCAACCGACTCGATCCAGTACGCGCATTGTTCCTCGGCGTACGTGTCGTTGAGCTCAACGACCAGCTCGTCGATCTCCGCCGGACGCACGCCGCGCATCAGCGATGCCACGTGGGTGGCGGTCAACGGCTCGTGTTGCGGGTGGCCTACGAACAACATCGCTTCCAGGATCGTTCGCGGCGAAATCTCCGCTTCGCCACCCTCCGGCAAGCGGTCGCTGGCGGCGACCAAGCCGCCGTACGGATCGCTTGCCGCCGTCGCAGTGACGGGCTGGGATCCGGTCGGAGTCGGTGCCGCGGGTTCGACGGCGGGTAGTTGCCCCTCGCCCGCCTCGGCGTCTTCGAGTGGAAAATCGTCGCCCAGCTCGTTGTCGGCAGGAGGGGCCGCTTCATATGGATCCGCGCCGACCGCCAACAGCGAAGCATACGCCTCGCTGAGCTCTTCGAGCGACAGACCGAGTTCGTCCGAGGGTTCGGCGAACCGGTCGAGTCCGAGATCCGCCGAGCGTTCCGGACTGCCTTGTCCGCTCATCGCCGTCCCCTACGCGTGGTGCGCGAGGCGAGTCGCCTCGGGCGGCTCGCCTGCCGTTCATCCGTGAATGCCCCGCGTGAATGCCCCGGTTTCACCCTGCCGCGCGTTCGCTTCGTGCCGTGTCTAGTGTCACGCTAGTGTCACGCTCGTGTCACGCTAGTGCCAGCGCTTGGCGACTTCGGCCCGCATGAACGCGAGTGCGTCGCGGGAAAGCTGCATTTCGCTCTCGAACATCCGCCGCCAGATCTTGGTCGCCGCCGCCAATTCGGGCAAGGCCAATCCGAACGCTTCCACCATCATCCAGCCGTTGTAGTTGATTTGCCGCAAGGCGTCGAAGTTCTCCGCCCAACGCACATTCCCCTTGCCCGGCGTGCTGCGGTCGTTTTCCGAAATATGCACGTGGCACAGCACATCCGCGCAGGCGTGGATCGCCTGCCCGATGCACTTCTCTTCGATGTTCGAATGGAACGTGTCGTACATCACCCGGCAATACGGATGATTGACCTCGCGGGCGAACCGGGCGGACTCGGAGTGCGTGTTCAGCAGATAGGTTTCGAACCGATTGAGGCATTCGACGCCCAGCGTGACATTGACCTTGCCCGCATGTTCAGCGACCTGCCGCATGCTGTCCACGCCCCACTTCCATTCGTCGGCCGTCGGCCCCTGGCCGGAAAACGCGCCCAACGCCGAATGGTAGGGACCGACGAGCGTCGTGGCGCCAATCGCCGCGCAGCAATCCAACACCTGCTTCGTGTTCGCCACGCCCTTCGCCCGCACCGCCGCGTCGGGACTGATCGGATTGTCCTCGACGCCCCGCACCGTGACCGCCGTGCGGGCCAGCCCCAAGTCATCCAGCCGCTTGCCCCAAGCCGCGTAATCCAACCCCGTATTGAACAGCGGAACCTCGACGCCGTCATAACCGAGGTTCTTGAGCATTTCGAGCACCGGGATCAGCCCGTCGTGCAGTTCGCCCGTCCACAGCAACAGGTTCATACCGAATTTCATACGCTGGATTCCTTGCCTGGAAGTTCACCCATCTGGCCCGCTCAAAGGAACGAGCAGTGTGCCATCCAAACCGCCCCGCCACAACCGCCCCTGCGCGACCGCCCCGCCGTGAATGGCCCCGCCACGAGCGGCCCGCCGTGAATGGCCCGCCGTGAATGGCCGTGAATAGGCATCAGCCCCGTTTACCGGTCTGGTTTCTCGATCAGCGATCGGAGTCGGTACGACACGGGGGGAAGGAAATCAATCGACCCATGAGGCGTCGACCAGCCCTACTTCGATCATGTCCAGAAGGTGGACGCTAAAGCTATCGCAACCGCGAGGTGGTCGGGGCTGGCACGCCACTGCGGGGCGAGCGGGCCAGTTCCAGCGGACTGAAATACAGCGTGGGGTCGTCGATGATAACGGGCGTCGACCAGGTGCGGCCGTCGTCGGCATTGCAGACGTTGAAGAAGAACGTCTTGAAGCGTTCGCAGCGGAAACCGTACGGATTGTGCGTGGCGAGCTTGTCGGCGGCCGTCAGATCGGCGATCCCCTCGTGGCCGTAAAAGTGGACCTTGCCATCGGCGGTGAAAGACATGCCAAACGTCCACCAACCGGTCTTGGTGATTTGCGGTCCCCGATAGTCCTGGCCGTATTCGTTCGCTCGAATGCGAATGTAGGCCGTGTCGTAACCGAGCCCGTTGGTTTCCTTCGTTTCGAATTCGAAGAAGAAACCCGGGTAGTAGAGCTCGCGGCCCCAGTAACGGCCGCCCTTTTCATGTTCCCAGGTATGCGTGTCGACAGCGGCGCGGATCGCGAAATGCGGCCCCGACCGCCGTTCCCATTTCGATACCGGCGGCAGGAACACGCGAACGACGAAGCTTGGCTGCTGCGCGACCGGAATCGCCCCTCCAAGCCGCTCGCTGATGTCGCAGATGAAATCGTCCTGCTGCATGTTATAAGACGGCCGGCCGGAAACGCCGGTGAAGACCGATCGCAGCAAGAGCGAGCCCTTGCTATCGGGCAAGCCGTTCTCTGGCGTGGGCACCCGTTTCACTACGTCGGGCGTGCCGCGCTTGATGCCCTCGTACCAGCGTCCATTCTTGGCGTAGCCGCCCGGCAGATACTGCTCGTCGTTGATGTTCTCCGCGCTCTTCGGCAGATTCGGGTAGTACTCCCAGTTCGCTTCCTCGAAGTCGTCACCGACTTGGACGACCTTTTGACCGGTGCCTGGCACTAGTGGCGGGACCGCCATGGCCGGTTCCGCCGCCCACAATCCGCCCGCGCACGCCAATCCCAACGCCAATCGCCGCAACAGTGAGTGAAGTCGCATGGGCCGAGAAATCCGCTTCGAAAAAGGGAAGAGCTCGCGGCGTTTTATCGAGCCGCCGCCTAGCTTTCATCGGAATCGCGGATTTCGACTGTGCGGGTTTTTCCAATTGCGCCGACCGGGCTGCTTATCTTGCCTCGCCTAACAGCTCCACGAGCGGCTGCTCCTCGTTTTGCGCCGGCGCGGGCACGCCCAGCAAGCGCGCGAACGTCACGCCGATCGCCGCCGGACTGACCGGCCGATCCACCCTCACCCGCTTCACTCCACGGCCTAACCAGAGCACCGGCACATGGGTGTCGTAGGTCCAGGGCGAACCGTGCGTCGCCTTGGTCGTACCCTGCCAACTGTACGGCACGAACGCGAACAGGAGATCGCCGCTGAGCTGTGGATGGAACGCCTTCAAAAACTGATCGCGGATCGTCGAGCCCGGCGGCACAAGCTGCCGCAGCTTCTCGGGCAGTTCGACGGCGGCGCCGTTCGGATCCAGCAATTCGTCGCGGGTGAGCACCACCGCCAACGCGGGTTGCTCGCGAAGAAACGCCTGGACCTCGCGGCGAATCTCCGGCCCGCGTTGCCCCAACTCGCTGGCCCGCAGAAACAGCTGCGTGCCATCCATGCTCTCGACGTACGTCTTGTCGTTCGTCGGCGGACCGAACTTGTCGGCAAGCCGCTCTTCCAAACGAGCGCGCAGCTTGACGGGGTCGCCGAGCGGGTTGCGTTTCGCCGGCAACCCGATCGACGCCGCATACTCGGGTATCGGCGCGACGGCATGGTCGGCGGACAACGCCAACGTCCACTGCCCGGCGCCCACATGTTCGTCAAGCATCCGGACGAGCCGCGCGAGCTGGGCGTCGGTGCGGTATGTCATGTCCTCGACTTCCAGGCTGTGCGGTCCAAACGTGTGGCCGACGTAGTCGTTCGAAGAAAAGCCGACCGCCAGCAAATCGCAGACGTCGTCTTGGCCCAGTTGTTCCTCGCGCAACACGCGTTCCGCCAGCTCCAAAGCCAGCTCGTTGCCGAACGGAGTGGTCGCGATCTGCTTTCGCAACCGCACCGGATCGTCCGCGGCCAGCGTATGCGGGAACCCGCGTCCCAACTTCTCGTAGTCGCCCTCGAAAGGACTGTCATCGGGATAGTTCAGCCGATAACCGGCCGCGTCCCGCGAGAGCTCCCAGGCTCGGCCGGCATACCGTTCCGCAACCCTGGCCTCGTTCAGTTCCCGCACGTACACGGGCAGCGACTCGCGATAGTAGCGGCTCGTCACCCAGCAGCCGGACTTGCTATCGAACCAGTATGCGCCGTCGGCCTTGGCCCCCGTCATCAGCACGGCGGCGCGGTCCTTCAGCGTGACGCCGAACACCTTGGCCTTGCCATCCGTAACGCGTTTAAGCACGTCGCCCAGCGTCTCGGCGGTCAACGATTTCGGGGACACGCCCTTCAATTCGGCGGCGCCCGCCGGCGTGCCGACAATCGGAAAAGCGATGTCCTCGACGCAGTATCCCATCTTGCCGGTTTTGCGGTTGAACCAATCGTTGCCCAGGATGCCGTTGCGATGGGGATAGGCCCCGGTCATCAATACCGCATGGCCCGGCGCCGTGACCGTGAAGGCGTGTCGATGATGAGCTTGGCTGAACCACGCGCCCCGCTCTTCGACTTGCCGGAAGAAGTCCTCAGCGCGGAATCCCGCTCGAAACCGCTCCAAATATTCGTAGCACAACTGGTCGACGCTCACGATCACCACCAGCCGCGGACCCGCCGAGGGCGACGCAATCGTGGTCGCGGACTTTGGGTTCTCGGACTTTGGGTTCTCGGACTTTGGGGTCGTCGTCGGCGCCGCCGAAGGCTCCTCCGCCAACGCGTTCCGACCTGCGACGCTCGATAACGCCACACTCAACGAGGCCGCAATCAGCGAGGTCGCGATCAGCGAGGCCGCAATCAGCGAGGTCATCATCAGCGAGGTCATCATCAGCGAGGTCGCAACCGAGCGAACGCCGATCGGCAACAACGAGTTCGACAAACGGAGTTTCCAAGGACGGATCATCGGAACAATTCCTGGGCGGCGGAAGGCAGTTCGCTTTCGGCAGTCGCCAATAAAACAAGGCGGACGCCTCATGGCAATGAGACGTCCGCCCGAAAGAACCGCGGCCGCGAAAACTTCGCGCTCGATTCACGCATCCGCGCGAGTCAAACTACTTGTCCTTCTACTTGTCCTTCTTCTTCTTGCCCTTGGCCGGCGCGTCGAGGCCCGCCTTCGTCTTTTGCTCGGCGGTCAGCACTTCGCCGACAGCCTTTTGGAAGCCGGCGGCAAGCGTGGCGAGTTCCTTTTGGGCGGCTTCGAGCTTCGCCTTGGCGTCGTCCCCGAGGTTGCCGGCGGCGTCGACAGCGGCCTTCGCTTCCTTGCCCTTCTTCCCTTCCGCCTTCGCCTTGTCGGCCGCTTCCTTCTTCGCCTTGCGGACCTCGGCGGTCATCACCGAGTTGACCGTCTTCTGCGGTTCGACCATCTTGCCCGCGTACTCGGTCGCCAAGTCCTTGATCTTCGTCTTCTGCTCGGCGGTGAGATCCAGCCCTTC
Source organism: Pirellulaceae bacterium (assembly GCA_044356875.1). Taxonomy (GTDB): domain Bacteria; phylum Planctomycetota; class Planctomycetia; order Pirellulales; family Pirellulaceae; genus CAIXSC01. Next base: position 5,703 of record JBIKVL010000272.1, read on the forward strand.
CAACTTCTTTTCGACGGCCGCGATCGCCGCCGGAGCGCCACCCTTGGCGTTCTTCTTGCCTTTCTTTTCCTTCTCCTGAGCGATCACGGGAACGGCGATCAACGCCGCCAAAGCGAACGCGGCAGCCCAACGAACGAACTTCTTCATCAGTGCGACTCCATGAAAAGAGACGAGCGAAACTCGACGGACCAGCAGACCTCTGCGAACTACGCGAACAGCTTTTGGATCACGTTGCCGTCGCGCACGATCATGATCGGGCGGCCAGTGTTGGTGTGATATTCCTTAGTGTGGTCGATCCCCAGGTTGTGGTAGAGCGACGCGGCGACATCGTTGGGCGACATGCCTTCGTGGGCCGGACCGGTCGCCTTGTCATCGCTCTCGCCGATGACTTGGCCGCCACGGACCGAGCCGC
>JBIKVL010000273.1:0-6107 GCA_044356875.1 Pirellulaceae bacterium
CTTCAGAAATTAGCTAGAGGCGATTTGCCTGCATTTGGCACTGGCCACTGGTTATTGGTCATTGGCAGTATGGGTCTTATGGGTCTTATGGGTCGCATGGGTCCCATGGGTCGTATAGGTCGTATAGGTCGTATAGGTCGTATAGGTCGTATAGGTCGTATAGGTCGTATAGGTCGTATAGGTCGTATAGGTCATTACTGACTGGTCATTGCCTATTCGGCGCATTCGAGCACGAATTCTTTCAAATCTTGGCCGCGTTGCACGATGATCCGGATTTCGTCCAAGCGATCGATGAAGGTCAATTCCTCGCGCAGCCCCTTGCAGGAACTGATCGTGCGATCGTTGACGAACAGCACAAGATCGTCCGCGAGCACTCCCGCCTTGGCGGCTGACGATCCGGGGAGCACGCGATCAATAAATGGCGGCGTCTTGGGCAGCACGTCGGGCACGAGGGACAGTCCGAGCAAAGCCAGCGTGGCCGGCTCTTTGGGCTTCTTCGCGTTCTCGGCGGCGGCGGCCGCTCGCGGTCGAACGCGTCCCGCCAAAATGTCATCCACGGCGCCGGCGATTTCGCCAATCGGCATCGCGTAATTGAGCCACGTGTTATTCAGCGAGTTTTTCAGTTCCTTGCCAAGCATTCCGACGAGCCGGCCTTTGCGGTCGGTCAACATGCCGCCGGCGGCGCCCGGATTGTTGGTCATGGCGTCGAGCACGTAGACCGTGCCGTTGTAGGTCGTCTCGAAACCGCCGCGGCGGGCGGAGAGCGGCGTTTTGGCGGACACGATGCCTTTGAGAACGCTGACCGGTTCGTCACCCGTCGCCACGTTAAACAGGTTGGAAAACGCCAAGACGCGGGCACCCGGTTCCACCGCCGCCGCGCTCTCCAACGAAGCGAATGGCAGATCTTCGCCTTCAACTTTCAGCACGGCGATTTCGAGTCGCGGGTCGGCGCCAACCATCGTCGCCGTCATGCGTCGGCCGTCATGGAGTATGACGGTCACTTCGCCCGACTCGGTATCGAGCACGTAGTTCCAAGCCGTCAGAATGTGGCCGGTTGCCGAGATCAAAAATCCGCTCTGGTAAGACTCGAGCCCTTTCAAGCCGCCGGCGCCGTAGATCTTCACCGCTTTCGTTTGCGCCTGGGCGACGACCTGGGAGAGCGATGGCGATCCGGCCCCGTCAGCCGGCGCAGTCGCGGTCGGGCCCGCGGCAGGTGGCGCGTCTGATTTCGCGGTCGGTTCTTGCGCGAAGAGCGGCAGATTGAGAAGCAGCAGCGAGCCCAGCGTCGTCGCGAGCGAACGACGGCATGCCGCTGCCGCGTTGCAGCCAAACGCCTTCCTCATGGTGGGAAGGCCGATTTTTGTCGCATCGATGTTTCGCATATCAAACCTTCCGGTCGCGGCATCCGCCGCGCGGTGATTGGGCCGCGTCCCGTACCGCGGATCGAGCTTGTTAGGTACCTGGCTTATCGGCCGGCTTGTCGACTGGCTTGTCGGCTGGCTTGTCGGCGGTCGCCGCCGCGGCGGCGGACAGCTTCAACGTGTTCAGTGTGATGACGCCGAACGCCTGGTCACCGACTCGGACTTCCAGCTTGTGCGGCAATTGGCGTCCATCCACCAGGCGATAGTCGGAGAATCGGATTTCGCATGGGTCGCCTTCGTCGTCGACGGCGGCTTCCATGGCCGCCAGTTGTCCGGAGACAGGATCGAAGAGGAAGCCAGCCTCGACCACTTGGTAGGTGGCGGTCAGGACGTCGAAGAACTTGGATTCGCCCGCGAGCGGCAAAGTACCCAGATAGCTGACGGCGCCAAATTTCTCTGGTCCTTGAACGAGCATGCGTTGCCAAAGGTGCAGCGCTACGAGCAACCCGCCACTCTGCGGTGGTCCGAGTTGTTCATTGAAGTCCTTGCCAAGATCGACACGGAATTCACCGGCGGGCGTTTTCGCGGACAGTTCTTTCGCGCCGAGCGAGAATTCGCAGGGACCGGCCCCGACGATCTCGCCGCTCAGGGTCCAAGTTCCACCCACGGACTCGAAACCGCCCGACTTTTGGAAGGCGGTCCAAACTCGATCCCGATTCACCTCATTGAAGTAATAGTTCGCGAATCCGCTGCGTTTCTTGATGAGTTTCTGGGCCACCTCGGGAATCGGCTTGGGCGGGGGTGAGCCGTTGGGGTCAATCGGCTGGCCCCCGGGGCCCGGCAGCGGCTTGCTGCCCGGCTTCGACTCGGGCTTGCCCTCGATCTTCCTGTCTGCCGGCTTGTCTCCAGGTTTTTCACCGGGCTTTTCCGCCGGTTTGTCCTCGCCGTTGTCAGGTTGACCGCCCGGCCTTTGGCCCGGTTTGGGAACTGGCTTGCCGGCGGGGCGGCGGTTGATCAGGTTTTGCAGTTCGTCGTCGCCATGGACGCCCGCGAGCCGCACGAAGATCTCTTTCTGCTGGCCATCGCGGCGATAAACCAGCGGCACTCGCCAGCCCTTGGGATAGATGCCGAGCACGTTTTTGAAGGTGTTGGTCGAGCCGATCGGGCGTCCGCCAAAGGAGACGATTTCGTCGCCGTACTGCAGGCCGCGGCGGCTGGCGTCGGACGATTCGAGGAGATTCGTTACGACCACTCGGCCGTCTTCGTCGGTGCCGACGGTGGCGCCAAGCGTGGCATGGTCCACGATGCGGCCACCCCGCAAATGGCCCATGAAGTATTTGATCTGGTTGATCGAGATCGCGTAGCCCACACCGACATTCACGCGGCCGCGCTTCTCGAACGAGCCGCGGCCGTTGATCCCGATCAACTGGCCCGCCGCGTTGAACAGAGGGCCTCCCGAGTTGCCTGGGTTGATCGCGGCGTCGGTCTGGATGCAGTCGGCGTATTCGAGCAGCGTGCCAGCCGGGTATTGGTAGCGGTGAACGCCAGAGACGATGCCGTAGCTGATGGTCGGCTGGAAATCGGTCGCCAGCAACAACGGATTGCCGGCGGCGAAGCACCAGTCGCCCACCCGCACCGTATCGCTGTCGGCCATTTCCGCGACGGGAAAATCATCGCGGCCCAGCAGGCGAATCAGGGCGACGTCGCCGACGGGGTCGATGCCGCAGAGCACCGCATCGTACAGTCGGCCATCGTTCATGCTGCATTTCATGTACTCGCCGCACGGCTGCGTCACATGGAAGTTCGTCAACGCGTAACCGTCCGGCGAGATCACCACGCCCGAGCCGCCGCCTTTTCCGCCCGGTTCGAACACCGACACCGTCGACCGTGACGCCTTCGCTACGGCCGCGATCCGCGCCTGCTCGGCCTGCAGTACGGCGGCTGGCAGCTCAACCGGGCCAACGGTGGTTGGCGGCGCGACCGGTGGCGCGACTGGCTGAGTGGCTTCTTGTGCCATCACTGCCGGCGTTGATAGTGGCAGCGAATTCCGCCCCGCCCCGGTTGGCCACATTTCCGCTGCCGCGACGAAGGCGGCGGCGAAGGCGAGCGCCGCGACCACAGGCGAACGATGTCCAGGGCGGCGACGCGGGGCGGCGAGGGAGCGGAGTGTTCGAGCCGAATGATCCACTATACGGTCGACTGTCATTTCGTGACCCTTGCATTGCCCAAGACGAGCCAATCGGCGCGATCGCCTTCTTCGCCGAAGTCGACCAGGATCGCCAAGCGGCGAACGCCGGAGACGTCGAGCGACACGTTAAGCAGCTTGTCGGTTCCAGCGATCGGCGTTTCCAAGAGCGGCTTGCCGTCGCCGAGGATGGTCAGCTTCACCGCTCCAAACTCCTTGAGCCGCTCGTCGATCCCGACCTGGGCTTCGAAGCGGCGGAAGTTTCGCGGCACTCGATAGACCAAGTTGGTGCGGCTGCGAATCGCCATGCCTTTCCCGAAAGTTTCTCCGCCGGCGGCCAGCGGCACTCCGCCGGGCCATAAATCACGTCGGGGTTGGTTGAACCGCGCGAGGCTCGCCAGCTTCGATTGGATGAAAGGCGTCCACTCGACCGAGTCCGGTTCGATGTCGCTGAGAAACTGGACATTCCCCGAGGAAAAATCGGCCGCCCGCAGTTCGGCGAGCGGCAGGGTTGCGGTCGCTCCGGCGACCGTCTCCAAACTAAGATCCGTGCCCTCCAACCGGAACGACTTCACTCGCCATGAGGCGCCGCGACGATCGTCGAGCCGACAGACCGGGTCGGGCCATTCGCGATCAGCGGGCTGGAAAAACAGAATCCCTTCGAGCCGCTCGCGTTTCACCGGAATCCGATCGCCGTCCAGTTCGAACTGGATGGTTTCGGCGGTGACTTCCTGCACGATGCCGGCTTGGCGATCAAGCGTTGCGGGACTGTCAGGTTTGGCTTTGCGGCGGATCACGATGGTGTCGCCGTCGATCTTCGTTTCCAGCTGGGCGTTCCAAGCCTCGGCGAAAGCCGCGCCAGCCGGCGCGAACCGCACCGAGCGAATCGCGCGAACACGAAACTCGTAGGGCTGGCCGCCCGCGATCTGTCCGGTCGCTTTCCCCGATTTCGTCGTGAAACTGTCCACCGTCAGTCGGCTGCCATCGGCCAGTTCCACTTGCGCGGCACCCGGCTTCAGTTCGGCGTTTTCCGACCTCGGGCCGCCCGCTGCCGTCGCCGCCGCGGTCGCTGGGTTGGCAGCCGGATTCGCTGCTGGGTTGCCAGTGGCGGATCCGGAAGCGCTGGGCGACAGCCGCACCGTTTGTAGGGCCGCCGAGGCGAACTCGCGTTGCCCCTCGGCCGTTCGCAGGGTCAAGCGGTCGGAGTTCCACGTCAGCAATTCGCCGACGAGTGGTTTGCCGCCCAGCGGCGTGACTTCGACGTCGACAGCCAACACGCGACTGGTCGTGACGACCGTCATCGCCAACATGACCACGGAAGCGAACGCGATGAAAGGCGATGACGCCAAGGCAGGCGATGGCGCGAGGACAGGCGATGGCGCGAGGACAGGCGATGGCGCGAAGGCTCGGCTCGCGAACGTCGCCCACATCGTGGGCAACTCCGCAGTGGCCGGAGGGCTTTGTCCAAAAGAGTGGCTCGACATCCGCGGCTCCTACTTTTTCACGCCGTCGCGGGCGAGCTTTCGGAAGTACTCTTCGATCGTTTCCCGATAGTGGGCGGGAAGATCCTTGCTGATCTGTTGCAACACTTCCTGGCGGTCTTTAGCGGGGAGGTCGCCCCAGCCGGACGACTTGCCGATGTTTTTCGGGTCGACGTTGCCGGGGCCTTTCATGCCGCCGCCGCCGCTGTCGGCCCGTGGGCTGGAAGGACTCGACCCGCCTCCTCCGCCGCTCGACTGCTGTTGCTGTTGTTGCTGTTGCTGTTTTTCCAATTCCTCGATCATCTTGTCGAGTTTCGCGATGACGTCGTCTTCCTCTTTGCGGACCTTGGTTCCGGCGCGGCCGAGGTCCAACCGTCGATGGATGTCGTCCATCATGCGGGCGATTTCGTCGAGCGAATCGGGCTTCAGCGGACGCAGATCGGCATCCATCAGTTTGGCGAGCGTCAGGTAGCGGCGGGGGATCGCCGTTTCGTTTTCCATCAATCGGGCGAGTACCGGGAGGCACTGGTCCTTTTGCAACAGCCGATGATGCCCGACGCTTTGATAGAAGAGCAGGGAGGCCGGATCGACCACTTGGTTTGGCTCGATTCCCTGCAGCACATCGAGAGCCTCGTCGTACAGCGAGTCATGGGTCAGTTGGCGTCCGAGCAGCAAACGGAGGTTGTGCCGCACGATTCCGGGACCCGCCTCGTCGGCGAGCTGCGGCGCCTTGAGCACCGTTTCCGCCAGGGGATTCTTTTGCGCGGCCGCCAGCCAATCGCGGATCGCCGGATCGGCGATCGCCGCCGTCTCCACGACTCGGTCGAGCAATTCGGGCCCTTCAAGCATCTCGGCTTCGGGCCAGAGGGCGACGATCTTGCCGCGAGTCGCGTCATCGAGCGAACGGGTGGCGAGCCAGACTTCGAGTTCCAGTTTCACTTGGGCGATGGTTGGCGCCGACCAGGTCGAGCGTTTCGCGAGATCATCCACCTCGGCACCACTTGCCATAGGCGTTCGCGCGACGCATGCGAGCGCGACGCAGGCGACGCCAACGGAAGGCGCGACAGCCAGGGAGAGACC
>JBIKVL010000274.1:0-6097 GCA_044356875.1 Pirellulaceae bacterium
CTATCCCGTCGGCGAGGGCGCCGGATACGCCGGCGGCATCATCAGCGCGGCGGTCGACGGCCTCCGTTCCGCCCGCAGCATCGTCGCGCGCTTCCGTCCCCTGGTGGCGGCTGGCAAGTAGGCACTGGCAAGTCACGATCCGGCAGGTGGCGAGCCAGTAGGTCACGATCAAGAAAGGGAGTGGATCGGCAACGGATGCCGCTTCACGGCGCCGCGGATTACAATGCCGCCGCTCCGAGGCGGTCGCTCGGATTTGGAACCAGGCAATGTTTCCTCACCTTCTCGCATCAAGGGTATCGATCATGCGTCATATTAGTTCGATGGATCCAGCGGCATTGTCCGTGTTGTCCGGGGTGGACAGTGGCCGGGGCAGTGCGCGGCGAGCTCGCGGTTGGCGGTCGTTGACGGCGGGAATTGCCCTCGTGGCGACGCTTGTGTTTGGCAACGTGGCCGGTGTTCGCGGCGCGCCCGGCGAGGCGGAAACCGATCCCGCGAAAGCGGGACCCGATTTCGCGGTCCAAGGCGAGTACGTCGGAGAAATCGGCGGCGAGAAGTGGGGGGGACAAGTGATCGCCCTCGGCGACGGCGCCTTCCGCGGCATCGGCTACAAGGGCGGCCTGCCGGGCGATGGTTGGAAGCGAGGCGATGAACGGCGTGTGGCCGAGGGCAAGGCCAGTGGCGGCTCCGTCGTCATGAAAGGCGACGACCACACGGCGACCATTCAAAACGGCGTGATCACGATCGCCGGCGGCGATGGCAGCAAGATCGGCGAACTCCGCAAGGTCGAACGCAAGAGCCCAACGCTGGGCATAAAGCCGCCCGCCGGCGCCGTCGTCCTCTTCGATGGCAGCTCGGCCGACCAGTTCAACAACGGCAAACTGGTCGAAGGCAACCTGCTCGGCGCAACCAACTGCGAAAGCAAACTCAAGGTCGGCGATCACTCGCTGCACATCGAGTTCCGCACGCCGTTCATGCCGAAGTCCCGCGGCCAGGGGCGCGGCAACAGCGGCGTGTACATCCAGAGCCGCTATGAATGCCAAGTGCTCGATTCGTTCGGCCTAGAAGGGGAAAACAACGAGTGCGGCGGCATCTACAGCCAAGTGAAGCCCGCCGTCAACATGTGCTTCCCGCCGCTCGCGTGGCAAACCTACGACATTGATTTCACCGCCGCTCGCTACGACGAATCGGGTAAGAAAACGAAGAACGCCCGAGTGTCGATCAAGCACAACGGCGTGCTGATCTACGACGACCTGGAGCTCAAGAGCCACACACCCGGCCGCCACAACGAAGGCCCCAGCCCGGACGCCATCTTCTTGCAAGACCACGGCAACCCGGTCGCCTTCCGCAACATCTGGGTGCAACAGAAGTAGGGTGGAGGCTGGAGACTGAAGGCTGGAGACTGAAGGGCGGAGGGCGGAGGACGGAGGACGGAGGACGGAGACACTCCGCACTCCGCACTTCCCACTCCTCGAATCAAAACACTCGCAGACGGGCGCTGGGGCTCTGATTCTTCACGAGCGCAGCGCCCGTTTTTTCATCAAATCTCCACAGGGCTATGGCAAGAACTAACGAGCACCGGCTGTTCGCGGGCGTCGAGCTCCCAGCGCGGTTCTAGTTATTCGAACGCCGAGCCGCCGTGATTTCGTCGCAGATCCCAACCGCTTCGTCGTTTCTGCCGCGAGCGATCCGCATCGCCACGCTCACGGCGGCGGTTGTCGCCGTCTACGCGAACAGCTTCGACGGCGTCTTTGTCTTCGATGACAACTCGGCGATCGTCGACAATCCGGCGATCCGCCGATTTGAGCCGCTGGCAATTCTTGGCGGTAGCGGCACGCGTCCGCTGTGGGAACTCAGCTTGGCCGCGAACTATGCCTGGGGCGGTCTCGATCCATTCGGTTATCACCTATTCAATCTCTTGGTGCATCTCGCGGCCGTTTGGTTGCTCTTCACGGTCGTCCGCGCGACGCTGCGTTCGCCCCGATTCGTTGCCGACTTCGCCAATCTGGTTGAAAGAGCCGATAACCTGGCATTCGTCACCGCGTTGCTGTGGGCGGTCCATCCGCTCAACACGCAGGCTGTCACCTATATCGTGCAGCGCTGCGAAGCGATGATGGCGGTGGGGTTCTTGGGCGTGCTGTGGTGCCTTGCCGGGGCCCGCACGTCGCCGCGACCTTGGTTATGGCGGTGTGGAGCCGCCTTGGCGTTCATCGCGAGCGTCGGCAGCAAGGAAGTGGGCTGGATGGCGATTCCAGTCGGATGGCTTTACGACTGGATCTTTTTCCCTTCCGACGCGTCCGCACCGAGCCCTCCGCTGTCGTGGCGGCGTAGGGCGGTAATTGCCACCGCCATGTTGGGACTCGTCTTAGCCGCACTGTGGTGGATTCAGCCCGTTCTGTTGAAAGACGAGAGTGCCGGCTTTGGAACGCTTGCCGTCACCCCTTGGCAGTACTTTCGCAGCCAGCCGGGCGTGATCGCCCACTACCTACGGCTGATCGTTTGGCCCGATCCGCTCTGCTTGGACTATGGCTGGCCTGTCGAGAACCGGTGGCTAGTCGGCATCCTTCTTCCGGGCCTAGCGCTTAGCGGCTGGTTCGTCGCCGGCATCTGGCTCGCCTGGAGACGTTCCGTCGTTGGGTTTCCGGCTCTCGCCTTCTTCCTGATCCTCGCGCCTACCAGCAGCATTGTGCCGATCCAGGACTTGGCGTTTGAACATCGCATGTATTTGCCGGCGGCGGTTCTCATCGCCACGGTTGTCGTCGTCGCGGGTGCCGCTATGTCAGCCGCTATGTCAGCCGCTCTGCGCCGCTGGGAGGGCGCTTCGAGCGACGCGAGCGACAGCGACCACCGCGGCGACAAGCTCGACAGCCGCCACCGAGTTCGCCAGCGGGTTGCGCTCGCGTCGGCGATCGTTGTCCTCGCGAGCGTGTCCGCATTGGGCGTCGTCACCGTGCAACGCAATCACGACTATCACAACGCTGTCGGGATGTGGCAGGACGTGCTTTCCCAAATCCTAAGGCGACGTCGGCCGGCGACGAATCTTCACCGAGTCATGGCGAATCTTGGATTGGAATTGCACAAGGCGGGGCGAACCGGCGAGGCTATAGAAGTATTCGAGGAAGGCCTTCGCGCCGCGCCTGAATCGACGGCCATTCGAGCGAACTATGCTCAGGCGCTGATTGACCTCGAGCGGTTCGGGGAGGCGTCCGCGCAACTGTCCAAAGTGTTGGCGGTGGAACCACGCTCGCCCCGTTTCGTGCATCAAGCCGCTTTGATCGCCGCTCGCTCGAGACGACTGGACGAAGCCGAGACTCTGTTTCGCCGAGCAATTCAGTTCGAGCCGCAGTCCGCCGACTTTCATGTCAATCTCGCACAACTGCTCTCGGAGCGCGCTCGCTGGACCGAAGCGCTCGACGAATTGACGCTCGCCGCCGAACTGTATGGCGCCAAAGATCCGCGTCGCGACGACATCGAACGCCGCGTCGCCAAGACGAGGGCCGGATCGCACTTCGAATACGGAAACTCGCTGCGGCGCCAGGGCGAATTGCTCGCGGCGCGGGCCGAGTACGAACAGGCGATCACGCTCGATCCGACGCTGGCTCAAGCCCATAACAATCTCGGCGGGCTAGCGATGTCGGAAGCGCCCGCCGAAGCCGTTCGACATTTCGCGAACGCTGTCGAACAGGCTCCAAATTATGTGGAAGCCCGGTTCAATCTGGCACAAGCGCTGCTGAGTGTTGGCCAAGTCGAAGCGGCGGTGGGACACCTATGGCGAATTGTCGCCGATCGGCCCGATTTCGCGCCCGCCCAGCAGTCGCTCCGACAAATCGAAGCCCGCCAGCGACGCTTGATACCGCGATAGGCTTCGTCCTCCGCCGTCTTCGTTTGCCGCCGCCGTCGCCGGCGCCATGATTCAGGACATTCTGGCGTGAATCGAGATCGGTACAATGAACCCCTCGTAATCCCATCCGTTTCATCCGTGCCATCAGTGGTTCATCCCTTCGTGCCATCGGTGGTTCATCTCTGCACGCCATCGGTGGTTCATCCCTTCGTGCCTGTAAAAGGTCGAAAGTCGAACAGACGTCGCAATCGAAAGGACTCTTCATGCTTCCCGTTTTGGCCACGAGAGGCGTTCTCGCGACGAGTGCGCTCGTTTTGCTGGGGATCTTCTTCGGGTTTAACGCGAGTGGTCGGGCGGAACCGCCGAGCGTCGACCAGCTGCGCGAGCAAGCCAGCCGGGTGCTCGTGCCGATCGCCGGCCAGCTTCGTGCCGCGGGACTGCGGCAACCCGTCGACGTGCGTCGCGACCAATGGGGCGTGGCGCATATCGAAGCCCAAAACCAGCAGGATCTGTTCTTCGCGCAAGGATTGGTCGCCGCCCAGGATCGTTTGTTTCAAATGGAACTATGGCGCCGCGTCGGCGCTGGAGAGATGGCGGAACTGTTCGGCCCCGAGGCGCTCGAAGGCGATCGGTTCGCGCGGCTGATCCGCTATCGCGGCGACATGGAGGCGGAATGGAAGAGTTATTCGCCGGATACCTTGGAAATCGCCACCGCGTTCACGGCCGGTATCAACGCCTGGATCGAACAGTGCGGCGACGATCGGTTGCCGATCGAGTTCCAACTACTCAAGTTCAAGCCGCGGCGGTGGCGGCCCGAGGACATTTTGACGCGGATGTCGGGGATCGTCATGTCGGGCAACTGGCAGCGGGAACTGTCGCGAGCGCGGCTGATCGCCACCGTGGGAGTGGAAAAGGCGCGGCAACTGGCGCCGACCGATCCGCTCCGCGATTTCGACTTCGCCGCTCCACTGCCAAGCGATTGGTTCCAAGGCGATATCGCTCGGGGATATACGGTCGCCGCGCGGAACCCGCTCTTCAAAGCCCCGGTCAGCGAGAGCAATAACTGGGTGGTGGATGGCCGCTTAAGCCAATCGGGACATCCGCTCCTCGCGGGCGATCCCCATCGAGCGATCGCGCTGCCATCGTTGCGGTACATCGTGCATCTGAAGGCGCCGGGATGGAATGTGATTGGCGCGGGCGAGCCGGCGTTGCCGGGCGTGGCGATCGGCCACAACGAGCATGTCGCCTGGGCCTTCACCATCATTGGCACCGATCAAGCCGATTTGTTTGTCGAGCAAATGTCGGCGGACAAACCGGGGATGTATCGTGTCGGCGACCGATGGGAGCCGTTCACGCGGACGCAGGAGACGATCTCCGTGCGGGGACGGCCGTCGCCCGAGACGGTGGAGTTGCGGTTTACTCGGCACGGTCCCGTGATCTTCCACGACGACAAACGCGGGATAGCGATCGCGTTGAAATGGTCGGGGGCGGAACCGGGCGGCGCCGCCTACCTGCCGAGTTTGGCGGTCGATCGCGCCCGTAACGCGGAGGAACTCGTTCAGTCGCTCGCGCGGTGGAAGATCCCGTGCCTAAACTTTGTGTTCGCGGATGTGCATGGAAAGATCGGCTGGGTGGCGGCGGCGGCGACGCCGCGGCGCCCCCGAGCGGACGGCTTGCTGCCTGTTCCCGGATGGACCGGCGAGCACGATTGGCAAGGATTCTTGTCGCTCGAACAACTGCCGCAGATACATCAACCCGCGGAAGGCTGGATCGCCACCGCGAACCATAACATCCTGCCGCCCGGGTATCCGCACGCGATCGCGTACGATTGGGAGTCGCCGTTCCGCTACGACCGGATTCGCGAGCGTCTGTCGACAGTGAAGCCCGAGAGTGCCAAGAAGCATACGCTGGCGGACTTTCAAAGCATTCAGCATGAACATACCTCGCTGGCCGCTCGCGGACTCGTGGCCGCCTTGAGACTGGCGACGATTCCAGCCGATTTGGCGGGCCCCGCCGCATTGTTAACGCAATGGAATGCGGAGATGTCGCGGGAATCGGCGGCGGCGGCATTCTACGCGGTCTGGCTCCAGGAACTCGAAAAGGCGTTCTTTGCCGCTCGCATACCGACGGACCCGCAGTTGGAACGTGGCGGAATCCGCAAGTTGCCGATCCTCATACGCGAGCTCGCCCAACCGACAACCGCCTGGTTCGGCGACTCGCCGGTGGCCGCTCGGGATCAACTTGTCGCGGAGACGCTGC
>JBIKVL010000275.1:0-6087 GCA_044356875.1 Pirellulaceae bacterium
TTCGCTCGATGGTGGGCAAAGAGGCGGCGCACGAACGCGGACGCTATCACCTGCACACGGGCCGCCGACTGACGGGTGGAACCGTGTTTCCAAATATCGGCTCGGTGGTGGCCCACGAACTGGGCGACCCGGCGGCCGACCTGCCGAACTTCGTCAGTTTTGGCGGAACGGTGAGCTCGGGTTATTTGGGAATCCGCTATGCGCCGTTCGCGATCGACCGGCCGGGCGAGTTGCCTGAGAATGTCGCGGCGCTGGTGGACGATCCGCGGTTCGCGCGGCGGCTCGAACTGCTGGCGGCGGGCGAGAAGGACTTCGCGCAGGCCGGCGGGTCGAAGCTGGTGGACGAACGGCAAACACTTTACTCGCGAGCGTTCCAACTGATGCGATCGCCGCGACTCAAGGCGTTCCAGTTGGAAGGCGAGAGCCAAGCGGCCCGCGACGCGTACGGAACATCGCGGTTTGGCCAGGGGATGTTGGTCGCTCGGCGGTTGGTGGAAGCGGGTATTCCGTTTGTCGAAGTGGTCCGCGGCGGCTGGGACATGCACAACGACCTGCAGGCTCGGTTCGCGCCGGCGGCGGCCGAAGTCGATCAGGGCTTGGCGGCGCTCATGGAGGACCTCAAGCAACGCGGTTTGCTCGATTCCACCTTGGTGGTTTGCATGGGCGAATTCGGCCGCACGCCGAAGATCAACAGCCGGTCGCCGAAGCCGGGCCGTGACCATTGGATTCGCGGCTTCAACGTGCTGCTCGCCGGTAGCGGGATTCGGGGCGGAGCGGTGGTGGGCAAGACGAGCGACAACGGACAGGAAATCGTCGATCGCGCGGTGAGTGTCGAGGATCTTTTCCAGACCTATTGCCGAGCGCTCGACATCCAGGCCGACAAAGAGCTGTTCACGCCCGAATCGCGGCCGCTGAAAATCGTAGATGGCGGAAAGCCGGTCAATGAGCTGTTCGCGTAACACTCGCCCGATGCCGAAGAAAGCCGCTACGATAAGTGCTCTGTCAGTCCACGAGGGTGGCGTTTCGCGGCCTGCCGCCCGCTCGACCGTTTCCCGTTCCAGGAATTCTCCATGAAAGCGATCGCTGTCCTCCCCGGTAAACCCAATAGCGTGCATTTGGCGGAACTACCGAAGCCGAAGGTCTCCGATGTGCCGGACGGCAAAGGCGTGCTCGTCAAGGTCCTGAAGGTGGGCGTGGACGCGACCGATCGCGAGATCAACGACGCGTTGTACGGCAACGCCCCGCCCGGCTATTCGTTCCTGGTCTTGGGCCACGAGTCGTTTGGCGTGGTCGAGGAAGTTGGTCCCGCCGTCACGGGGCTGCGGCCCGGCGACTACGTGACCGCCACCGTCCGCCGGCCCGGCGGTTCGATCTACGATCGCATCGGCACCTCCGATATGACCAGCGAGGAGACCTACTACGAACGCGGCATCAACCTGTTGCACGGCTATCTGACCGAATACTTCGTCGACTCGGCCGACTTCATCGTCCGCGTCCCACAGGGCTTGAAGCACCTGCATGTGCTGATGGAGCCGATGAGTTGCGCGGCAAAGGCCGTTCAGCAGGCGTATGAAATCCAGCGGCGGATGAAGGTGTGGCAGCCGAAGCGGGCGTTCGTGTTCGGCGCCGGCCAGATCGGCCTGTTGTCGACGCTCGCCCTCAAGCTCCGCGGCTTGGAAGTGTTCACTTTCGCGCGTTCCAAGGCGCCGACCCGCAGCTCGGAAATTGTCACGGGACTGCAGGCGAACTACGTGAGCCTCAGCGAGACCACGATCGAGGATTTCGCCAAAGCCAACGGCAAGGCCGACCTGATCATCGACGCGACCGGTTCCAGCGCGATGGCTTTCGGCGGCATGAAAGTGCTGGCCCACAACGGCGTGCTCGTGTGGACCAGCATCACCGGCGGCAACAAGACGATTGAAGTGCCCAGCGACAAAATCAACATCGACTGGGTGCTCGGCAATAAACTGCTGTTCGGATCGGTGAACGCCAATCGTGGCCACTTCGAACTAGGCATCCAGGATCTCGCGTTGGGCGAAGCGATGTTCCCCGGCGTGCTCGAACGCATCCTCACGACGCCCGTCAGCGGCTTGGACAACTACCGCGAACTGATGCGGCTCTTGGTCGAGGAAAAATCAGCGCTGAAGGTCTACATGAACGTCGCCGAGGGTTAACGCCATGCGCGCTGCGGGTGCGGGTGTGAATGCGGTTGTAAGTGCTGGTACGGGGATGAGTGTGAGTGCTCGTCCTAACCTGGGTGTGAAACAGCGCGGCGTCGACTCGACGCGTCCGATCTCGGCGTCGAGCGTCATTTCGTCACGCACGCGGCTGTGGCGACTGCCCGCGCGGCTGTGGCGCGGCGCCGTTCCGCTGGGACTGGCCGCGTGCCTCGCGACGAGCGCTTTCGGCCAGGAGTCTCCCGCGCCGAAGAAGGAGAGGGCCGCGGCCACGACAGGCGTGTTCGACGAGGATGCGTCAGACTCCGATGCGAAACCAAGCGCCGACGCGAAACCCGAGTCGGATGCGGATGCCGAGGCCAACGCGAAAGCTGCCGCGCAGGCGGACGCGGTGATCGACGCGCTTGCGAAGGCGCTCGAACAGCCCGCCGAAGCGTCGCGTCGCATCGCCCAACTGAGCGAGCCGCTGGCGAACCGCGCGATCGCGGCGCTGCGGGAACACGACCGCGCCGGCCGCTACGCCGACAATGCCGAGGGCCGGACGCTGCGGCGCGATGTGCTGATCGCGCTCGCCAAGAGCGGCGACTTCCGGTCGGTGCATTACCTGCATGAAACGTTCGAGTCGCAGCCGGAGCGTCGCGACGAGGTATCGGTCGCATTGACGCACTACGCCGCGCGGCATGGCCGCAAGCCCGACGAATGGCAGATGCTCGTCCGCGCCTTGCCGATCCTCGAACCGGCGTCGGCGAAAGAAGTGCTGAAGTCGTTGGCGACTTTCCCCCGTCGCGGCAGCAAGCCGAAATGGCAACGCGAGGTGATTCTAAGCGGATTGCGGCTGGAACCGGCCGACCGCGATGTCGCCGTCAAATTGATGGAACACTGGACCGGGCGGAAAAAGGCGGCCGAGGACGATTCGCCGGCCGCTCGGCTGGCCGCCTGGCAAGCATGGTTCGAGAGCACCTATCCCGACGAGCCACTCGCGCGGCTACCCGTGGATGCGGCGGACGCGAAGCGGCCGTTCACCACGCTGGTCGCGATGGTCCAGCGCGATTTGCCGAAAGCGGACGTGGCGCGCGGCGCGGCCGTGTTCGACAAGGCGGCGTGCGTCAAATGCCACCGCATGGGGCCGAAGGGGGAAGCGATGGGGCCCGACCTCACCAGCACTCCCCATCGGCTGCAGGACCGGGAACTTCTGGAAGCGATCGTCTTTCCATCGCAGTCGATCGCCGACGATTACAGTTCGAATTCGATCGCCACGACCGACGGCCGCGTGTTTACCGGCGTCGTCAACCAAGCGGCAGGCAAGGTCACGGTGCTGCAAGCCAACGGCGAAAAGATCGCATTGACGCGTAAAGAGATCGAACGAATCTCGCCGCAGCGGCTCTCATCGATGCCCGACAAACTGCTGGATACGTTGAGCGACCAGGAAATCGTCGACCTGTGCGCGTTCCTCCTCCATCGCGAAAAACGTTGAGTCGCCGATGCGCTCCAACTTTGTCGTCGGTCGCGTCATGGGAATCTCGGCCATTCGAGCCATTCGAGCCATTCGAGTTCTCGTCGCCGTTCTCGTCGGGCTATCCGTCTTGGCCGCCTTCGTCGTGGCTGAACGACCGGTCGCGGCGGAAGAACCGTCGGCGGGCGGCAAACCGCGTTGGGCGGAGCGTTCCCCCGAGCGACTCGCGGCGTTGAAGCGGTTGTCGGCCGACATCGCCGAGCGGGCTCGACGCGAAGGCCCGGCCTTGGAGGCGTTCTACCGCGACCTGCATGCGAACCCCGAACTGTCGCTCGAGGAAAAGCGGACGGCGGGAAAGATCGCCGAGCGGCTGCGGGCGAGCGGGCTGGAGGTGACGGAGGGCGTCGGCGGCAATGGCGTGGTCGGGCTGCTGAAAAACGGCGCCGGGCCGACCCTGATGATCCGCGCGGACATGGATGCCTTGCCGATCGTCGAACGCACCGGACTGCCGTACGCCAGCACGGTGCGGACCCGCGATCGCGAGGGACGCGAGGTCGGGGTCATGCACGCCTGTGGCCATGACATCAACATGACATGTTTGGTCGGGGTCGCCGGTCTGTTGCGGGAAATGAAGGACCAGTGGCGCGGCACGCTGATGGTGGTGGGTCAGCCGGCGGAAGAGATCGGAGCCGGCGCGCGGATGATGCTCGCGGACGGCCTGTTCACTCGCTTCCCCAAACCGGATATCGCCTTGGCGTTGCATTGCGATGCGCGGTACCCGCATGGCCAAGTGAATTACCGTGAAGGGCAGATGCAGGCGAACGTCGACACGGTCGACATTTTCGTGAAAGGGAAAGGCGGCCACGGCGCGGCGCCACACACGACGATCGATCCCGTGGTGCTCGCTTGCCGCATCGTCGTCGACCTGCAGACGATCGTCAGCCGCGAACTGGATCCGCTGGATGCGGCCGTGGTCACGGTGGGCGCCATCCACGGCGGCGTGAAGCACAACGTGATCCCGGACGAGGTCCGGTTGCAACTGACGGTCCGCACGATGAACGACAAATCGCGGACGCAGGTGTTGCAGGCGATCGAGCGGATCGCGCGGGCGGCGGCGATCGGGGCGCGGGCACCCGAGCCGATCGTGAAGGTCGACCCTGGCCAGTTCACGCCGGCGCTGGTGAACGATCCCGAGTTGACTCGCCACACGGTATCGTTGTTCCGGGCCGTGTTGGGCGAGGACCGAGTGCATGAGCGGCCGATGAGTCTGGGCGGCGAGGACTTCAGCCGCTTTGTGATGGCGGGCGTGCCGGGATTTTATTTCTTCCTGGGCGTCGCTCCGCCCGCCCGCGTGGCCGAGGCCCGCGGTGGCGGAAAGCCGCTTGCCGCGACCCATTCGGACATGTTCGCGCCGGTCCCCGAGCCGACGATCCAAACCGGCCTCCTGACGATGACGCTCGCCGCGCTCGACCTGCTGCGGTAAACGACCGCGTTTTAGCGGAGCGGCGTAAGCCGCCCATTTTAGCGGAGCGGCCTAAGCCGCCCGGTAGCGGTGCGTAAACGCGTTACCCCGGCGCCAAACACGATTGTGTCGACGCATCGGTATGTCGTTCCCATCGAGCGGCTCGCGTGCCGGGCGGCTCACGCCGCCGAAGCCGCTCCGAGTCGGCATTCTCGCTTTGCGGCCGAGCCATCGCCTACGGCTCGGCGGTAAACGACGTGGCGGGAAACGAACGCTTTTTTAGCGGAGCGGCGTATGGCGTTCATGCGAGCCAACGGCGGAGCCAGTGCTCGAAGACCACCAGCGACCAGAGCCGGTAGGCGTGGTTGAAGCGGCCGGCGAGATGCTCTTCCCATAGCCGGCGCAACGCGGGTTCACGAAAGTAGGCGTGGCAGCGGGCGTCGCTGGCAAGCAACGCGTCCTCGGCGAGCGACCGCAATTCGCCCCGAAACCACTGTTCGAGCGGCACGCCAAAACCCATTTTGGGCCGCTTCCAGATCGCCCGCGGAAGCAGCTCGCCGAACGCCTCCCGCAAGAGACGCTTACCCACGCCCCACCGCAGTTTCCAAGCGATCGGCAACGTCGCGGCGAACTCGACAAGCTCCGGGTCAAGGAACGGCTGTCGACATTCGAGTCCATGAGCCATCGATGCGGTGTCGACCTTCGTCATGAGATCGCACGGCAGGTAGGTCGTCAGGTCGGCGAGCGACGCGGCGGTGACGGGGTCCCGCCCCGCCGATCGCGACCATGCCTGATCGAGAAACTCGGCCGGGTCCTGCTCAGGCAGCCGCTCGAGAAAGTCGTCCCGGTACAGTTCGGCCCGTCGCGACTCGTTGAAAATCGTGACCCATTCCAAGTACCGCCGCTGCGGAGGCAGTCCGGCGGCGGCGGAGAACCGCTTCCACTTTCGCAACCATGACCGCTGGCTGCCACCCTCCGGGAGACGCTGCCACAGG
>JBIKVL010000276.1:0-6076 GCA_044356875.1 Pirellulaceae bacterium
GCTCGGGCTGGGGCGATGGCACACGTGGGATGGTGGTTCCGTGGATCGAAACCTAGACGACGACGGGCGTCTGAATCAAACTAGTGTCCGAGCCGTCATGTGGCGGCCGGAGATGAATACGCAAGCCGTAGCGGTTGCGGAAGCGATAGCGGTAGCGGCGTGGGAGTCGGCATGAGCGAATCTGGTAAGCGTCGAGTCGTCATCACGGGAATGGGGCTTGTGAGCCCCTTGGGGAACACGCCCCAGGCGCTCTGGGAGGCATTGGCCTCGGGCCAGAGTGGCGTGCGTCCGCTGACGCGTTTCCCTTGTGACACGCTGCCGGTGAAGTGTGGGGCGGAGGCGATCGAGTTCACGGCGGACATCGAGAATTTCGGACCGCTCGACAAGTTGATGCAGCGCACCATCCGCAAAGGCCTCAAGGTGATGTGCCGTGAAATTCAAATGGCGGTCGCCTCGGCGCAGCTTGCGCTCGTCGACGCTCGGTTGGATGCCGCTCAACGGAATCCGGAGCGGGTCGGCGTCACCTTCGGTTCGGACTACATCATGACCGCCCCAGAGGAACTGACCGACGGCATTCGCAATTGCCTGGACGCGGCGGGCCAGTTTGACTGGGATCGCTGGGCCGAGTTCGGCTTGCCGAAAGTCGACCCGTTGTGGCTGCTCAAGTACCTCCCGAACATGCCGGCTAGCCATGTCGCGATCTACAACGATCTGCGTGGCCCGAGCAATTCGATCACAATGCGCGAGGCGTCGGGCAATTTGACGCTTGGCGAAGCGTACACGACGATCGTCCGCGGCAGCGCCGACGCCATTGTCGCCGGGGCCACGGGCACTCGCATCCACGCGTTGAAGACGGTCCAGGTCGCGTTGCAGGAGGAATTGGCGGAAGGCGATGGCGTTCCCGCCCGGATGTCGCGGCCCTTTGACAAAGGACGGCGGGGAATGGTGCTGGGCGAAGGCGCCGGCGTGCTGGTGCTGGAGGAACGCGAATCGGCGATCCGCCGCGGCGCGACTATCCTCGCCGAGGTGCTTGGCCAGGGCGCCGCCATGGCGGCCGACGCATCGGGCCGCCCCGATTACGAACAGGCTTTAGCGTTGGCGGGGGCCAAGGCGCTTCGCGACGCGGGACTGGAGCCGACAAGCGTCGGCCACGTCAATGCCCATGGTTTGTCCACTTTGGCCGTCGATCGCGCCGAGGCGCGGGCGTTGCAGCGGGTTTTCGGTTCGCACGTCGCTCAAGTCCCCGTCGTCGCCGCCAAAAGCAACTTCGGCAACCTGGGCGCCGGCGGCAGCGTGGTGGAGCTCATGGGCAGCATCCTGGCTTTCCGGCATGGCTCGCTCTTCCCGTTGCTGAATTACGAATCGCCCGATCCTGACTGCCCGATCCGAGCGGTTGTCGATCCGGCTACGCCTCCGGGCGCCACCGTGTTGAAGTGGAGTGTCACGCCGCAAGGGCAAGCGAGCGCCATCGTCGTGGGAGCGGCGTGAGGCGGCCGCTTCTTCTCCGCGAGGCCCGAGTCTCCTAAGATGGCCCTATGCTTGCCATCGATCCCCTCCATTCGCTGATCGCCCTCGCCCCGCTCGCCTTTTACGCCTGCGCGATGGCGTATTGCAATTTGCTTCGGCGTCCCGTGATGCTCACCGGCGCCCGCGATTCGGCGCTATTGGGGGTCGCCGTCAGCGGGCTCGTCGCCGCCGGTCCGATGGAGCTGTTCATGCCGGAAGCGGCCGCCATGCGGTTCCACAGCTACATCTGGGCGATGCTCGCGGTCCTCTATCTCCTCTCCCTCACGCTTGTCGTGTTGTTGATGCGGCCGCGCTTGGTCGTCTACAACATCGACGCCGAAAAGATCCGTCCGCTCTTGACGGAAACGGCGACGCAGTTGGACCCCGATTCCCGCTGGGTCGGCGATTGCCTCACTCTGCCCCATTGTGGCGTGCAACTGTACGTCGAAACCTCGATCTGGCTACGCAACGCGCAACTGGTCGCCACGGGACCGCGACAGGATTTCGCGGGCTGGCGGCGCTTGGAATTGGAATTGTCCGATACGCTCCGCGAGACCCGCCGAACCCGCAACCCGCACGGTTACCTGCTGCTCGCCACCAGCCTCAGCCTTGCCGCCGCGGCCCTTGTCTCCGCGACGTACGACAATGAACTCATGGCGCGACTTGTTCGCGATCTGTTTCGCGAATGATAGGTGGCTCCGCCCGCTCCCTTCCGCCAACCCACAGGTGACGCGATGACTCCCGGCATGCGCTCTACCGCCGCCTTATACGTCGTGGCTTTGATGCTGTCGGTCGTCCGCGCCCCGGCCTTCGCCGTCGAGCCTCAACCGCCGTTCCTCGGCGGCGGCCCAGCGCGCACAGCCGATCCGTTGCCGGATGGAACGGCGGCGGCTGAACGCAATCTCGCCACGCTGCGAGTTCCTCCGGGAATGCGGATCGAACTCTTCGCCGCCGAACCGGCGCTCGGCAACCCCGTGGCCCTCTGCCTCGACGAACGCAATCGGGTGTATGTCGCCGAACAATATCGATTCAACCAGGGCACCGAGGAGAATCGGACCCGCCCCTTTCTGCTGGAAGACGATCTTCAAGTCCGTACGCTCGCCGATCGCGTCGCGATGTATCGCAAGCATCTCCAGCAGTTCGCCGGCGGCTGGGATTGGTTCACTCGGCACACCGACCAAGTGCGGTTGCTGGAAGATCGCGATGGTGACGGCCGCGCCGACCGATCCACCGTGTACGCGGACGGTTTCAACGGCGTGCTCGATGGTTTGGCGGCCGGCCTGACCGCCCGCGACGGCGCCGTCTGGCTCACCTGCGTCCCGCGATTGTGGCGCCTTCGCGACCGCGACGGGGACGGCAAAGCCGACGACCGCCAGGTGCTGCTGGAAGGCTTCGGAGTGAACGCCGCGTTCCTCGGCCATGACCTGCACGGTTTGGCGTGGGGCCCCGATGGCCGGCTCTATTTTTCCGTCGGCGATCGCGGCTTTCATGTAACCACTCCCGAGGGACCGGTGCTCGCGACGCCTCGGCGCGGGGCCGTCTTCCGCTGCTGGCCGGATGGTCGCGGCCTGGAAGTCGTCCATACGGGACTTCGCAATCCGCAAGAATTGGCTTTCGACGACCACGGCAATCTGTTCGCCGCCGACAACAACTGCGACCGCGGCGACCATTCACGTTTGGTCTACGTCGTCGACGGCGGCGACAGCGGCTGGAATATGGCGTTCCAAACTATCCCCGATCCGTATCCGACCGGACCCTGGCACGCCGAGCGAATGTGGTACGTCGACGGCGAACTGGCGGCGGAAGGGGTGCAGCCGGCTTGGGTCTTGCCGCCCGTCGGGAAGCTCGGCGCCGGTCCTTCCGGCTTCGCCCACTATCCCGGAACGGGCCTCGCGCCGCGTTACCGCGACCATTTCTTTTTGTGCAATTACACCGGCAATGGCGGGATTGAAGCGTTCGCCGCCCGTCCACGGGGCGCGAGCTTCGAGATTGTCGACGCCCACGACTTCCTCAAGCCGATCTTCGCCACCGACTGCGACTTCGGTTACGACGGCCAAATGTATGTCTCCGATTACGTCGGTCTGGAATGGAACGGCGGCAGCCGTGGCGGCCGGATTTATCGGCTGTTCGATCCGCAATATCGCGACTCTCCCGAATCCCGCCAGACCCGCGAACTGTTCGCCGCCGGTTTCGCGACGCTCGCCTCCGATAAGTTGGTCGAATGGCTCGCGCATGCCGATCAACGCGTGCGCCAGCGAGCCCAGTACACGTTGGCCGAACGCGGCGGCCAGTCGCTCGACGCGTTGCAACGCCGAGTGGCTCAGCGCGATTCGCTCATCCCGCGATTGCACGCGCTGTGGGGACTCGGGCAGATCGTCCGCAGCCATCCCGAATTGCGCTCGCGAATCGACCGCGCCGCATGGCTCGGCGATGCCGACGCCGAATTCCGGGCGCAAGCGGCGCGGCTCTTGGGCGACCTCGGCGACATGACCCACGCCGACCGCCTGATCGAACTGCTCGGCGACCCCGAGCCCCGGGTCCGGTTTTTCGCCGCTGAAGCGCTGGGAAGGCTTCGAGCCGCATCGGCCACCGAACCGCTGTGGCGGCTGCTCCGCGACAACAACGACGCCGACCGCTACATCCGCCATGCCGCCGTGGTCGCGTTGTCGCGAATGCCCGATGCGGCTGCCGCGCGGCGTGCGAACGACCCGGATGCCGCTGTTCGTCGTGCCGCCGTGCTCGTGCTTCGCCGTCAACTGGATCCGGCCTGCGCTCGCTTCCTTGCCGATCCCGATCCGACGATCGTCACCGAAGCGGCGCGAGCGGTCCACGATTTGCCTCTGGGGGCCCCCGCGTTGCAAACGCTGGCGGCCTGCGCCGAGCGCTTGGCCGCCGCGCCCGAAGCTTGGCCGGAAGCGCTCACCCGCCGCGTGGTGAACGCCAATTTTCGACTGGCCGAAGGCCGCCATTGGTCAGCTCTCGCGCGGCTGGCGAGCACCCCGGGACTCGTTTCCTACGCCCGCCGCGACGCGATCGACGCCTTGCGATTGTCGCTCGAACCGCCCTCCCGCGATCGCGTGACAGGCGATTGGAATCCGCCCGCGCGAGCACCAGCGGCGACCGTTCGCGACGCGGTGAAGCCCGCGATCGCCGCGCTGCTCGCCCAAGCGGACGACAAGCTGCGTCCCGAGATCGCGAAGCTCGCCGCGCGGCTCGAACTGCCGGTGGACGATCGGATTTTCGTCGGCTGGACTGCGGATACCACGATGTCCGACTCCTCGCGGATCGCCGCGCTGCAATTGCTCGAACAACGCCGCCATCCCGACCTTTCCGCGATTCTCGAACGGCTGGTCGGCGACGCCCAGCCATCGGTGCGTGCCGCCGCCCGCGAACAACTGGCGAAACGCGACCCGGCCCGCGGCGCCCGTCTGTTCACCGAAACGCTGACGCAATCGACCGTAACGCTCGAACGCCAAGAGTCGCTCGCCGGTCTCGCGCGATTGCGAACGGCCGCCGCCGATGACCAACTGCTGCGCTGGGCGGAGAAGCTCGCCGCCGACGAGGCGCCGGCTGAATTGCAGCTCGACATCGTCGAAGCCGTGGCCGCTCGGGGCTTGCCCACGGCCGCCATGCTGACCAAGCGTTTCCAAGATCGGGCGGCTCAGACCGGTCCGCTGGGAAAGTACCGAGCTGCGCTCATGGGCGGCGATCCGGCTCGCGGGCGGGAACTGTTTCGCGGTCACCGTATCGCCCAATGCCAGCGCTGCCACAAGGCGCAGGGCGAGGGTGGCGATGCTGGCCCCGATCTGTCGCAGGTCGCCAGCCGGCACGATCGTGCGAGTTTACTCGAATCGCTTGTCGATCCCAGCGCGAAGATCGCGCCGAATTATGGAGCGATCAGTGTTGTGATGAACGACGGCCGAGTGGTCGCGGGCACGCTTCGCAAAGAAACCGCGACGACGCTCACACTGCTGGCACCTGACGGCCGCGAAACGGATGTTCCGCTGGCCGACATCGACGAACGAACGCCACCCCGCTCGCCCATGCCCGCCGTCGACCGCGCCCTCTCGCTCCGCGAACTCCGCGACCTAGTCGCCTTCCTGGCCGAACTACGCTGAGCCGTTGATTGGCGGTTGGTGGGCGCCACACTCGTTCACCGCCACACTCGTTTACCGCCGAGCCGTAGGCGAAGGCTCGGCCTCCGAGCCGCTCGGCGACGCGGTGCCGATCCCGGGCGCCACACGAGCCAGTAGGGAATCGGTGCCAGTCACTGATCGTCCTCGATACCCGTTAGTCGCGTAGCGACGACCGACGGTGGCCCAGCCTTTCAAGGCTGGGTCCGCTTCCACCTCACCCCACCCGCCCCCGGCCGCCGCAACCTGAAGGCCATCGACAACCCGTGACGAGGCATCTGGCGGCAGACAATTTAGCCTTTCCCGCCACATCCTTGAGCCGATCCCACAAACTCGGGCCCACTGGGACATCCGCTTGGGAAACCTCGCGCAGGACCACCTCGACGACCGTGACCTCGGGGATCGTGGCTGGTTCATCAAAAACAAGCACCCCATTT
>JBIKVL010000277.1:0-6075 GCA_044356875.1 Pirellulaceae bacterium
GCGGATCGCGGTCCAGGAACTGTGAGCGATTGGTGCACGAGTTTCGTGCTGAACAAAGGAATTGCCCACGAGCGGGTGAATAGGACCTATAGGACATATAAGACCAATAGGACCAATAGGACCAATAGGACCAATAGGACCAATAGGACCTATAGGACGCATAGGACCTATAAGACCTATAATGCCAATAGGATGCATAGGACCCATAAGACAAATAGGACGAATAGGACCTATAAGCCCCATTCGACCTATACGCCTTGTGAGTTTGTTTGATGGGCGTTTTTTCGCTCTACCAAGGAAGTGCAACGGAACTTCCGCAAACTCTCAGATGGTGGGAACCGGCAGGTAGTTCGCAAGCGCCTCGCGGAATGGGGTGTCGCGCAGAAAAGGGGTAGGCAGGATTCTTTTCCGTTCTCAATTAAAGAGACCTGACCCCTTTTCCTTCTTTGAGACCTGCAGAGTTATGATGAGAGGGGATGGTTCGAAGTAAACGACAACGTACCACACGGAGAACGACCGGCGATCAGCGGATCGCAGCCTTGGGCGATCCACACCGCCCGATTTCATCGCGAGTCCGCTGCATCGCGTGGTTCTGCACTCTTCGGCTGACTTAAGCCGAGCAGTCGTAAAGTCACGGGATCTCCGTTGCCACCGAAATACTTTGCGATCACCCGTTCAAAGTCAGATCCAGAAGGGCTGACCGAAGTAAAAAGAGTGCAGCATGAACGTAGTTTGAGGTCGTCAGGGCTACCGAATATGTCGTGAGCCGATCGCCCCTCAACCGCAAGCACAGCCGCGACGATCTCCCGCAATCGCGATCCAAGCAAGGGATGCTTTAGGTAAGCCTCCGCCTCGCTCGCGTTCTGGATTCCATACCGGCAAGCCATCTCACTAGAACCCAGCCCAACAAGTTGCGGAAACACATACCACATCCAGTGCGAACGTTTACGACCTCTTCGCACCTCATCCAGAGCTACGGCATAGTCCTCTCGCTGGGCATCCACAAACCGCTCGAGGCTTTCCGGCGAAGGTGAATCCATGAAACTCTCTCCAGCCGTCGAGCCGACGTGGACATCGACGCGGGGCAATTTATCACCAGAGCCAGAGCCAAGGACCACAAGTCCCATACCTCAGCCATTCAGTCCCGGCAGCACACCAGTGCTGTCACCGAGGAACGGAAGCTGGACGTCGACGCGGTTAAGCATCGCGAGCCAGAGGTTGTTCAGCGGTGTTTCCTTGGCGTAACGCAGGTGGCGGCCGGTTTTCACCGTTCCGCCGCCACGGCCCGCCAACAGGACCGGCAGGTCGTCGTGGTTGTGGGCGTTGCCGTCGGAATTGCCGCTGCCGTAGGCGATCAGGCAATGGTCGAGCAGGCTGCCGTCACCTTCGCGGATCGACTTGAGCTTGGTGAGCAAATACGCCAGTTGTTTGACGTGGAAGGTGTTGATCTCGCGGATCTTCGCCTTCTTGGCTTGATCGTTGCCGTGATGCGAGAGATCGTGGTGTCCTTCGCTCACGCCGATGAACGGATACGGTTTGTTGCTGCCTTCGTTGGCGAGCACGAATGTTGCGACCCGCGTGACGTCCGCTTGGAAGGCGAGCACCATCAGGTCGCACATCAGGCGGATGTGTTCCTGGTAGTCGCTCGGCGGTCCGCTCGGCTTGGCGTAGTCGGGCGTTTTCACTTCCGGCAGCCGCGAGGCGCGCTCCATTCGTTCTTCGATGTCGCGAATCGACGTGAAGTATTCGTCGAGCTTGCGTTGATCGGAGACGCTGATTTTGCCTTGCAGGTCGCGGGCGTCATCCCGCACGACATCGAGGATGCTCTTGCGGCGTTTGTCGCGGCTGAGTCGCTCTTTGTCGGGCACGGTGGCGAACAACCGCTCGAAGACGAGCTTCGGGTTCACCTCCTTGGGCAGCGGCTGGGTCGCGGAACGCCAGGCCATGGTGGACGAGTAGACGCAGCTGTAGCCGGAGTCGCAATTGCCAGCCATGCCGCCCTGTTCGCAGCCGATTTCCAGCGAGGCGAGTCGCGTTTGGTCGCCGACTCGGGAGGCCGCCACTTGGTCGACGGAGACGCCGGCGCGGATGTCGGTGCCGTCGGTTTTGCGGGGTTGGGCGCCGGTGAGAAACGCGGCGAGGGCGCGGGCATGGTCGCCGCCGCCGTCGCCGTGCGGGCGAGCTTTGTCGGCGGTGAGTCCTGTGAGCACATTGAAGTCGCCGCGAAGGTCGCTCAGCGGTTCCAGGATTGGCGGCAAGGCGAAATCGGCGCCTTCGGCGGCGGGCGTCCAGTCCGCCATGTTTTTGCCGTTCGGGACGTAGAGGAACGCGAGCCGGTTGGGAGCTTTGCGAGCGGAGCGGTCGTCATTCGCCCAGGCGGTGACAGGGCCCATGACTTCGAGCCACGGGAGGGCGATCGAGGCTCCGAGGCCGCGGAGCACCGTACGGCGGGAAAGCGAAGTGGAATTGCTCATTGGGGTCATTCCTTTCCTCGGCGGAGGCGGAACGGATCGCTTGCCGCGATTTCCGCCGCCAGGGTCGAAAACTTGTAACCGTCACGTTCCAGCGCCGCGCTGATCTTGTCCACCGTCGGCTTGTCATAGTATTCCAAGCCGCGGCCTAGCGCGTAAGTCAGCATTTTCTCCACGAGGCAGCGAGCGAACTGGGCCTTCTTCTCCAGCAGGATCGACTTCAGTTCGGCGGGGCCTTGAAACGTCTTGCCGCCGGGAAGTTCGCCCGAAGCGTCGATCGGCGCGTCGCCGTCGAGGCGCCGCCAGCCGCCGATCGCGTCATAGTTCTCGAAGGCGAATCCGAGCGGGTCCATCGAGGCGTGGCAATTCGCGCACGCCGGATTGCGGCGATGCTGCTCCATCCGTTGCCGCAGGGTGCCCACGAGTGGGCCGCCCTCCGGCTTGTCCAATTCCGGAACGTTGGGCGGCGGCGGCGGGGGCGGCGTCCCCAGCAGTTGTTCCAGCACCCAGCGGCCCCGCTTCACGGGCGAGGTGCGAGTTGGATTCGAGGTGACGGTCAACACGCTCGCTTGTTGCAGCAAGCCGCCACGCTCGGAGTTCGCGAGGGAAACACGGACGAAATTGGGGCCGCGGATCGGCTGCGCTCCCGGCTTGGCCGGCTTCTGTCCGGTCGCCGTGCCCTGCGTGTCGACAATCCCATAATGTTTCGCGAGCGGCTCGTTGAGGTAGGTGAAGTCGGCTTGGATCAAGTCGAGCAGGCTGCGGTCTTCGCGGATGATCTCGGCTAAAAACAGCCGCGTTTCCTCCGCCATCGCCGCTCGGAGCGGTTCGTTGAAGGCGGGAAACAGCCGCGCGTCCGGAGCGTGTGTTTGCAGGCGGCCGAGCTGCAGCCACTGGATCGCGAAGTTGTCCACGAGCGAGCTCGCTTTCTTATCCCGCAGCATGCGGCGGACCTGCGCGGCGAGATTCGCCGTCAACTGGCCACGGGCGGCAAGCTCGGTGAGCTCGTCGTCGGGCAGTGAGCTCCACAAGAAGTACGACAGCCTCGCCGCCAGCTGGAACTGATCGATCGGCCGCGATTCGGGCGCTTCCGGCCGATCGTCCAGCTCGAATCGGAACAGGAACTTGGGCGAGACAAGCACCGACTGCACGGCGAGCCGTACGCCCGCCTCCCACGGTTCGCCGCCCGCCACCGCTTCGTCCACGATCTTCGCGTAGCGTTCGACCTCGGTGGGCGTCGCCGGCCGCCGGAACGCCTTCGAAACGAACCGCCCGAGCACCTCGCGGGTTTGCTCTGCCCGAGGCTTGGCAGGGTCGCAAGCCAGCAGGGTGCGATGCGACAGCGGACGCACTTCGAGCGGCCCTTCGGACCAAATGTTCTCGATGAACAAGACGGGCGCGGGTTCGCCTTCGGCCGGCCGCACCACCGCTACGCCGACCTTCTGGATGTCGCCCCGCTGGCTGATTGGGAACTCGATTTCCTGCACCTTCTGCGGGTCGTTCGACGTGATTTCGAACGTCTTGAGGATCCGCATCGGTTTGCACATTTTGAGGTTGCCGCCCATGAGCGTATCGACTTCCGAGTCGGGCGACGCGTCCGGCAGGTTCGGCCCCGAGATGAAGAGCGCCACTTTCACCGGCAGTTTCGTCTCTTTCGCGGCGTAGAGCCGGGCGCGGAGAATCAGATCGGCATCGGCGGTGAATTTCAGATAGTCGGCGCCCGCGGTCAGCGGACCGGCGAAAATCGGATTGGAGTCGGCGGGCCGGAACGGCCGGAAACGCGCCTCGGCCTCCGGTGCGTTGTGCGGGAACGGGTGAAGGTATCGGGCGGAGAGATAGCGCCGTGGGACCGGCGGCAGTTTGACCAGGATCGCCCGCTCGGCGATCGATTCGGCCGCCGCCAAGTACCGTTCCATGAGCACTGGAGAGAGCGTTAGCACATCGCCGATGTTATCGAATCCATGGCCGACATCATCCGAGGGAAAATCCTCGGCTGGCTTCAGGTCGACCAAAAGGAGATCGCGAATCGTGTTGTTGTACTCGGCGCGATTGAGACGTCTGACCGTCACTCGACCAGGATCCGGCTTGGCATTGCGATCCGCGTTGTCGAACAACGCTCGAACCGCCTTCAGAAACGCCTCTTTGTCGGCTGCGGAAGGCTGCGGCGCGTCTTCGGGAGGCATAACGCCATCATGCACGAGATCGATCAATTGATCCCATTTTTTCCTGGCTTTGAGCAACGACAGCTCATCGCGGAACGCGGTCAGCGAAAGTCCGGCTTTGGGATTCGTTTCACCGTGGCACTTGACGCAGTTTTGCTCGAGGAACTTCGAGACGGCGGGTGGCAACGGCGGCGATGCGTTCGCCGGGTTGGCGGCAACGATAGCGGTCACGGCGGTGATGGCGGTCGCCGCGAGCAACCCGATTTGAAGCGGGGCGAAGTGGCGGACGAATTCGAGATTCCAACGTCTCATGGAACAGCTGCTCCGGCGTTCGTCGAAAGTGGGACGGACGGCGTCTGCTTGGGGCTCGAGGCTCTTGGCTCATGGCTCATGGCTCAACGGGCGAACCAAAAGCGGACGGGGCGGGCGGGAGGAACAGGGCGGGCGGGACGGACTGGGGTGCGTCAGTGGGCGAAACGTATTAATCGTCAAACATATTACCCGCCCGTCATCGATTGCGGCAACGTGGACCCGTTTCGCGACGAGGTCGAAAAATCCGAGTGGCGCCAGCCGACTGCCATTACGGATGGTGGCGTAGGCGGCGACGATTTCGAGTACACTCGGGACGGATCGAGCAGCGTTCATGCGTCAAGCACGGTCGAGCAAGGAGATGATGGCGATGGCCCAATCGCGATGGACACGACGGATGGCAGTTCGCGCTGGTGTAGCGGGTGGCCTGACGCTGGCCGGCTTGCTGCGGGCGGAAGCGGCGGCGGGTAACGATTCCGTGGAGGGCGATACGTCGTCGGGGAGTCGGCGTGGCCGCGGCAAATCGGTGATTAACATCCACCTGGATGGCGGTCCACCGCATCAAGACATGATTGACTTGAAGCCGCTGGCGCCGGTCGAGATTCGGGGTGAATTCTCGCCGATCGCCACGCGGCTGGCCGGCTTTCAGATCTGCGAGCATTTACCGGGGTTGGCGTCGATCGCGGACCGGCTGGTGTTTGTCCGCTCATTGGTAGGCGCGGCCGGGGCCCATGACGCTTTCCAGTGCCAATCGGGGTGGGAGGCGAAAAGTTTGGCGGCGATTGGCGGTCGGCCGGCGATGGGCTCGGTGGTCGCGAAACTGCAAGGTTCGCCGACTGACGACTCGCCCGCGTTCGTGGACATGATGCAAGGCCGTCCCTTGGTTCGGAACAGTGCGCGGCCCGGTTTTCTGGGACCGAGCTACCAGCCCTTCCGTCCCGCGATGGATCAATGGTTCTCGCGGCCGTTGGAAGAGGGAATGAAACGCGAGCTTGCGGCCCGCGGGTCGGACCACCAGGTGCAACTGCGGTTAGACGAGCGTCTGACAAGGGCTCGGTTGGACGAGCGGTCTCGGTTAGCAAACCAGCTCGACCGCTTCCGTCGCGACGCGGACAACAGCCGCATGATGGACG
>JBIKVL010000278.1:0-6064 GCA_044356875.1 Pirellulaceae bacterium
TGGCTGCGCGCGAGTTGGCTGCGCGCGAGTTGGCTGCGCTCGAGTTGGCGGCGCGATCGAGCGCCGCCAGTTCGCTGCGGCTCATTCCCGCCGATCCCGCCGGAAGCTGCCTCGAACGATTCCGAGATATGCGGATTGCGATTGTTGGCGAAACCATCGACGCAGCCCTGTCGCTTCGCGGCGCTTGGTCGCTCGTCGAGCGTTATCCACAGACGCGGGTCTTGTGGATAACCAGACCCCTCGCGGAGGACGACTCGACTGGGCCAATCCCCACGCCCGATGCGAATTTCGGCACCGCGATGCTGCAATTCATTCGCGACATCAACGCCGCCTCCCGATCAGCGACGGCCGGCTTTCAACTGTTGTCGGGAACGGCGATCCATGGAATCCAATCCATCCCCGGCGCGGGCGGCTCCCATTCATGGCAACTCGACCTCATCGGCAAACATGCGGGGAAGATCGATTGCGACGTATTGCTCGCACACTCGGGCTGCCGCGTGGATGACCGCTTGACCAGCGAGCTCCATGTCCACCGTTGTCCCGCGACGGACCGCATTCTTGGCGATGCGCTCGATCTCGCCGCCAACGCTGCCGGCCAGGTTTCGAGCCCTGTCGTTAGCCCGCTTGCGGGCGCACTCGGAAGCGGGGTCGAAGGCGTGATCGCCGAACCCCACTACCACGTGATCGGCGCGAAACGAGCCGGAGGCCAATTCGGTATGCCGTTCGCGGATTGTTTGACTCAGCTTCGACAGCTCTTCGCCTTGCTCGGCGATCGTCCGAGTCTGGATCTGTATTCCGAGCCATCCGCTGCCCGCCGCGACTAACCAGGACGGCGTGAGCGCAAGAAAAAAGCGGTTCGCAATTTCCAAAAATTGCGAACCGCCTCAATTTTCACGATGACCTGTCCGAAGCCGCTTCGAAGATTGCTCCGAAGCAGCCTCGAAGTTTCGGTGGACTACAGCTTGGGAATGGGACGCTTCGCCGGCGCCATCTTCTTCAGCATCTTCGCCTTGTCGTTGGCGGCGGCCGGCACGACGTTATTGTTCGCGGCCGGGGCACCTTCACGAGCGGGAGGCGAGAGGTCGGTGAACTCTTCCTTCCACTTCCAGCCGAGCTTGTCTTTCAGCTCTCGCTGGGCGAGCATCGCCCACGGAGTTCCAGGGTGGTCCGTAACGACGCGGTCCAGATACATCTTCGCACGGGCGGCCATCTTTTCGAGTTGGCTGCCCACGCTGATCTCGTCCGCTGGTTCCAGCACCCAGGTGTTGTTCTTTTCTTCCTTGAACTTCAGGCCGCGCTTCGCTTGAGCCAACATGGCGTTGTAGGCTTCGGTGCGAACCTTCACGGCCAGCAACCGTCCCATCGCCAAATCGTAGCCAGCCTGCCAGCGGAGCGAGTTTTCTTTTTCGCGGTCCGCCTCGCCCAGCTTCAAGATCTGATAGAGAGACTCGATCTTCGGCTCGATCTTCGCAGCGTCCTTTTGCGCTTCCGTCAGGGCGATCACCAGCGCCGGTTCGCTCGTTTTGACGAACCGCGTGGTCGGCGATTCCATCGGAGTGATCCACGAGCGTTGCGAGGCTTGGATCAGCGATGCGCGAGCCTTGTTGGAGTTGACTCGGCGAGCGTACTCCTCTTGCGAGACGTAGTCGGGCCGATACTTCCGCATCACCTCGGGATCGAAGAAGTGCTCGATGTGGGCCGCGAACGTGTCAATCTCGCCCTTCTTCACCGCTCGGGTAACGTTCCGATTCGGGTGGACCGCGAAGTAGATACCGCCCGTTTCGTAGCACAGACGGGTCAACGCATACGGTCCGAAACCGGAATCGATCGGATTCTCGTCTTCCTTAGCACCCGAGAAATCGAGCTTGAGCCGTTCCGGCAAGAACGATTCGGGACCTTGTTCCACTTCGCCCCACTGCGGAGTTTGGTCGAACTTCGGATCCGGGTCGACCCATTTCACAAGCGTTTCTTTCCGGCCGAACGGAGCGGGCACCCCGATCACGTACACCGGCATTTCGTAGCGGCGGCAGATCTTAACGGTCTTTTCGAGTCCGTCCTGGTCCGAGCCGGCTTCGTCCGTGAAAGCGATGAACATGACGTTCCGTTCCGGTTCCGATTCGCCTTCTTCCGGAATTCGGTAGTACTTGAATTTCTCAGCGCACAGGTAGACGGCGGAGAACACCCGTTCCACACCGGAATTGTCATCCGGCAATTCGGTGATCAGCTTCTTGATTTCGGCGATGTTGTCGGTTGGCTCCTTCGTCCGCAAATCGACCTTGTCGCCGAAAGTCACAACGGAGGTCAGCAGGGGCTTATCCTTGTGCCGCTTGAACGACTCGTTGCCAGCCGCTTCGAGCACGCCCAGTTCCTCGTAGATCCGGTCTAGCCGGTCGACGATCGACTGCCGTTGCTTGCGGAGGCTCGCCGTCTGATCGAAGATCCAGACGACCAACGTTTTGCGTTCTTCGAGCGAACGCAGGATTTCCATGGTGATGCGATCGACGGCCCCGGTGGCTCCCGTTTCGCCGCTGCCCATCGCGCCCTTGACCGCGAGGTTCGCGTTGTGGGTCAAACCAACCGGGTTCTCGAAAATGACGTTGACCGCCAAGTTGCTGAATTCGGTCGTCGGCGTCACTTCGGACGGCACCGGAATCTCCGAGAAGACCTCGGACACCGTCGGAGCTTGCGACAATGCGACCTCGTCGCCGTTCTCGCTATTCGCTCCGACCTTGGTATGCGGCAATTCGCTAAAGACGACTTCCTTGGGCAGATCCAACTCGTCGATCATCTCTTCCTCTTCGACCTGAGGCGTGGAGATGACCAGCGATACCTGCTTCTTCGCTTGCAAGATTGGCACGAAGGCCAAGCCGAGCATCAAGCCCACATGCACGAGGAAGCTGACAAAAAACGCTGGCGAATCGCCGTCAAACGGGGTTTCTTCCTCACCCGTCTGCTCCTGCCACCACCGACGAAGACTTTCGACCATGGCTTCGACACGCCTCCCGTACGAGGAATCACGTTCCCTGGAAAATGCCGTCCGGACCGAAACCGACCTGTTTCAACGACGCCCAACTGACGCTTTGAATTGACGTTATGGATCCGTACCTTTTAACGCCCCAACCCGTTTCCCGGGCAAAACTGCTCGGAACGGAACCGCGTCACTCGCCCGAAGGCTCAAGCCAGCCAGCTTGACCACACCACCGTATTCCGCCGTCATCAGGCCTTCGGTCGTCAAAATCAATCCCAAAACTGCGGCTATTGTGCGCATTTTTCCAACAATTTGCAAGTTAAACGAGCAACTCCCGCGAATGTACTCATTTTGTTTTCCCGAATTCGGGTGGATCGCGGTCGTCGGCGGTCCCGAGTTGGCTCTTCGTTGACGACGTTTCCGGCCAAGCGTACGATGTTTCTCGAAGGCAACCGAGCAAGTGACGTCAACTGGCCCGCGTCAAGGGCATTCTCGCGGCGGATTTCGTGTCGAATTCTCGAACGAAATGGTCATCGGGCGAACAGACAAGCTGAGGAGTATCCAAGCCATGTCAAGCAAGCGATCGGGCGGGGAATGGTTTCACGAGCGGCGGACGCTCGTCAGCGGACTGTCGGCGGGCGTGGCCGGTTTGGCGGCCTCCGGTGGCTTGGGAGGCAGCCTTGGCTTGTTTCATTCATCTTCGTTGCTCGCTCCGTCATCGCTGGCCGCCCAAGAGCAGGTCGAGATTCCTGCCCCCGAGTCCGTCACGCTTGACACCACGAAAGACGGCGTCGTCGTGAAAGGCACGTATTACGGCGGCACGAACAAAGATGAAACCGTGCCGGTGTTGATGGTCCACGATTTCGGCAAGCACAATCGAGGCGAGTTCCATCGGCTGGCACTCGGCCTTCAAAAGGCGGCGGGGCATGCGGTGCTTAGCATCGATCTGCGAGGGCACGGCGAAAGCACGCTCCGGAAAAAAATGGACGGGACCGAGGAAACGCTCACGCCAGATAAACTCAAGCCGGCCGACTTCTTGGCGATGATCGCCGGCGACCTCGAAGTGGCGAAGCGGTACCTTATGAGCAAGCATCACGCCAAGGAACTGAACATCGATCGGCTGGTCGTGATCGGGGCCGGTCCCATGGGATCGGTGCTCGCCCTGAATTGGACGTTCCAAGACTGGAACTGGAAACAGACGCCGTTTTTGCGGCAGGGCCAGGACGTCAAAGCGCTTGTGCTGCTGAGTCCCGCCAGCGGCTTCAAATCGCTCAAAACGGCTCCCTCGTTCGCCCACCCGTACATCACGTCCGGATTGTCCGTGCTGCTCGTCGCCGGCCGAGGCGAATCCGAGTATAAGCAGCTCTACAACCGCTTCAGCGGGAAGGGACGCTACAAGCCCGATGACGACAAACCCGAGGAACGGGCCAAACGCCAGGATTTGTTCATGTATCCGATTGAAACCGAACTGCGCGGCGCAGCGTTGCTCAGCCCCGAACTGCCCGTGAACAACTACATCCTGCAATTCATCAAGCTGCGGATCGTCCAACGCGGCGACGATTTCCCGTGGAAATCCCGCGAACGGAAGATCAGCTAGGTAGTGGTTGGTGGTTGGTGGTTGGTGGGTAGCGGTTAGTGACTAGAAGGTTGCATTGCGGTTTTGCGGGGCGGTTGGAACCCGATCGTCAACAGTGCTACGGCACGTTTTCACGGGCGGTCAATCGTGGCCAATTTTTTGGCCGAAGGCCAAACTCACCGTAGCCTAGGGCAACGCCCTAGGACGCGTGACCGACCCATCACAATTGGTTGGCTGAAAGCCAACCTCACCATCGCCAATGGGAGGGATCGGCGAGATTCCGCGAATTGCCGCAAAATGGGCCCTTTTGAGGCGACACAATGGGTTGAGGTTGGCCTACGTCCAACCGGTGCAACCGTCCTTGACTTGGGGTGAATCCGAGTATCTTTATCTCTCCCTGTTTCAGCAGACGAAAGCGTCAGAGCAACGGAGACTTAACGCTAATTGAACGGGATTGCGGTTAGCGGGCTCGCGGAGGTGATCCGCGAGTCATACTCATGCGATCCAGAAAGCGTTCGCGGCAGTTACCGGATCACCATCAGCTGTTCCGTCGCTGGGTCGTACTGGTAGCGTTGGCCGGCCGGAAGCATCGGAAGTTGGATGGCGTTTTCCGCGACCACACGCTGCATGAATTCATCGTGGGACGCGGGTGGCTGTCCGTTCGAGGCCTTGAAGAGCTGTAGCGCCTGCGGAATCTGAATTTCGAACACCACCCGTTCTCGGGCGGCGAAGAGCGTCTTCGCCGGTGTTACGAGCACCCCCTTTTCGTTATCGAGGCTGCGGCCTTTCGCACCGACGCCAGCTTGGGCTGGGACGGCATTGCCACCGGCCACTCCCGGGACGACGCCGGGCGGATTGAAGCCCGGTTGCGGCTCTCCGTTGTTCGAGGGAAGCAACGTCGGCTGCGTTGGAGCGACCGGCATTGCACCGTTGGGGTAAGCGGTTGGAGGCATCGAGCCGGGGACCATTCCCGGTGCCATTCCCGGTGCCATTCCTGGTGCCATTCCCGGTGCCATTCCCGGTGCCATTCCCGGTGCCATTCCCGGTGCCATTCCGGGGGCCGGCGTCGAGGCGGTCGCGTTCGTTGGGGGGGTGGTTGTCGCCGGCTTCGAGCAACCGGCTGCGAGCATCAAGCTGGTCGCGGCGGCGGAGGTGGACATAACGCGGCGTAGCGTGGCGATGGTTCGGCGGGACGCGCGGTGCATGGAAGCCTCGGAAGCAAGAAGAGCAGGGGGATGAGGGGCTGCGGAAAGTTACTCGGGAAGCCGCAACTGCCAGGACTGCAACGTATCGAGCGCTGGGACGCGGGTCATGTCATATTGCAGTGGCGTCAATGTCACGAAGCCTTTTGCGAGCGCGGAGAGGTCGGTTTCGTGTTCGGCGGCGCGGGGAGGCGGATCGTTGGTCGCCCAGTAATAGGTTCGCCCGCGGGGATCTTTGCGTTTGATGAAATGTTCGCCGTACCGCTGAACGCCCATCGGGACCACGGCGAGTCCCTTCGGTTCGTCCATCGCCTTGGT
>JBIKVL010000279.1:0-6038 GCA_044356875.1 Pirellulaceae bacterium
CAAGCGTTCTCTTTCGGATGTTGGTTCCAGTCACCCACCGTAAGGACTCGCCATGAATCATCGCTCACTCGTCCCTTTCCTGACGCTCGTACTTACGGCGTTCATCGGATCGGCTCGCGCCCAGGCGGTCGTGCCGCAAAACGAAACGCGGCGAAACCCCGCCTGGACCACAGTGCCGGTCCAAGCTCCGCGCGTTTCGTATCGGACGTTCGAAAGCGCGGCGGCGAAGACAAAAGTCAGCTACCACATCTACACTCCCGCTGCCTATGAACGGGATTCCCAGAAACGGTTTCCGGTTGTCTATTGGCTGCATGGTTCGGGCGGCGGATTGCCGGGTATTCCCAAGGTCGCCGCGCACTTTGACGCCGCGATCGAGGCCGGCAAAACGCCGCCGTGTTTCGTTGTCTTCGTGAACGGACTTGTAGAGGGCATGTATGTCGATTGGAAAGACGGTTCCGCGCCGCTCGAAACGGTCATAATCCGGGAACTTGTTCCACATATAGACGCCACCTTCCGCACGCTCGCCACCCGCGATGGCCGCTTGCTCGATGGCTACAGCATGGGAGGCTACGGCGCGGCGCGCCTGGGATTCAAACACCACGACCTCTTCCGTTCCATTTCCATCATGGGAGGAGGTCCGTTGCAAGCCGAGCTCATTCAAACGCCACGCGCGGGAAGACAACGGGCCGCCGAAGTGCTCCAGCAGGTTTACGGCGGCGATCAAGAGTATTTCAAGAGCGTCAGTCCCCGTCGACTTGCGGAACAACATGCGAAATCGCTCGCAGAAAAGTCGCTCGTTCGCGTGGTGTGTGGCGACCAGGATGAAACGTTTAACAACAACCTCGCGTTTCACCAACACCTGGAAATGCTCGCGATACCGCACGTCTGGATCGTGCTCAAAGGAATCGACCACAACCCGCTGAAAACCCTGGAAGCCCTGGGTGATGCAAACTGGACTTTCTATCGCCAAGCATTCACATCCACGGCGACCAACCACGCAATGGATGGCGGGCCGGACCAAGCTAAGGACATGCCCCCGAAGCGCGGGGCCAATCGGCAGGCCGAATTCGAGCTCATCTTCAAGGTCAAGCAACAGGAGCGACGGGCGGTCATTGTGAACGCCTCGACCGATGGGACCAAGAGGCCGGTTGTGATCGCGCTCCATGGCGGCCAAGGGAGCGCGGAAATCATGCGAGCGAATTCGGGCTTCGATCCCGTCGCGAAAGCCAACGGCTTCATGGTTGTCTACGGCGAGGGCACCGACTTTGGCAATCGACGGCACGCCTGGAACACGGGCTATCTGCTCCGGCGACAAGTGCGGGACGCTGAAGACATCGCGTACTTGGACACCTTGATCGACAAACTTGTGAAGGAACACGATGGCGATCCTCATCGTGTCTATATGACGGGTGGCTCCAACGGCGGCATGATGACGTTCGTCTATGCCGTGGCGCGTGGCGACCGCTTGGCGGCCGTCGCACCGGTGGTCGCCTCGATGTTCACATTCGACAAACAGCCCGCCGCCCCTGTGCCGATTCTGATGATCAATGGGGCCAAAGACGAAGAAGTGCCACTGGAGGGAGGAATGAGCCGCAACCCGCTGGTAAGCCGTGCGCAAAACGCCCCATTCAAGCCGCTTCAGGAGGTCGTCCAGTATTGGGTGGAAGCGAATAAGTCGCGGGCACCGGGGAGAGTCGATTCCCGAGGAACAGTCACCACGACAACCTATAGCGCGACCGAGGACGGGGCGGCGACTGAGTTTGTGTTGGATTCAGCCGGCGCCCATGGTTGGCCAGGGTCGAAACCACGTCGGGTTGGAAGCACGCCGATCAGTTCGTTTTCAGGCGCGGAACGGGTGTGGCAATTTTTCAAGGACAAACATCGCTGATCCGTTGTCGCTTTTTGGTCGACCTTGATGTTTTGGTTTTTTTGCCTTGATCATTGCGATGAGTACTATATGTATAGGATTCTTTTTCTCGCACTCGCGGTTTCCCGATTCTTGCAACCGGCGCTCGCCGAGGAACAGGTCAAATCGAAGGAGGGTTTGTTGGCGGTCGCAATCGCCGATGACCTCTCACTCATGGATGCGGCTCGAAAAAAAGAACTGTTCTTCAAGGTCTACTATCCCAAGACCGGCGGTCCTTACCCAGTGATTCTGTTCTCCCATGGTTTTGGCGGCAACAAGGATTCGTTTAGCCCGGTCGGCAAGCATTGGTCACGGGAACGCGCGATCAAGGGGTCGGGGGCCAGGGCATTGACTGGAAAAAAGAACCGTACAAGTACTGTCCCGCGGGTGACAAGTATCTCGTCGTGATCGACGGGGCCAACCATTTTTCCTTCGGAGGCGGCCTCGGAACGCGGGATGGTAGTATCACGGATATCGTCAAACTTTGCAGCACGACATACTGGGATGCGTACCTCAAAGATTCAAATTCCGCGAAGAGATATCTTCAGTCAGACCTGTTGGTAAGGGACACTGGCGGCAAATGTACCTTCGAGAAAAAATGAATAATACTGTCGTGGCAGAATACTACGCCTAACCCAGCGATCAATCGGAGACGCCGATCAATCGGGGCGTGAATCCGCAGTTTATTGGGGCCGGCCCGGCTATTGCCGGCGCTCGGCATCGGCGAGAAAGCGTGTCGCCCCGCCGCCCCGCCGCTAGTGGAGCGTCGCGGAAAAAAAGCGGGGCAGTGCGCTGCAGCATCCGGTCTTGAAAGACCGGGCGCTGACAAGCGGCTCTGCCCCCGCAAGCTCCTAGGCCGCTCGACGACGCGACCCGCGACTCGCGAACGTTGAATGGCGCCGCGCCGCGATCGCTCGCGTGAGCGACTCCACCGCGGCGGCCACCACCACCTCGCCCCCACGCGCGAAGTCGCGTCCTTCCGCCGAGAACACCTCCCGCGCGAGCTGGTTCAGCACACGGCTCGCTCGGGCCCTCACGTACCCTTTCAGCTCCTGATTCCCTAAATCGCCAATTCGATCTTCCCAAGCGGTACCCAACCGCTCCAAACACTGGGATGCCAGCGTCTCGCCCAACGCCGCCTGCCGGGGAACGCCCCTCCACACCGCCACCATGGCCTGCCAACTCATGCGGTACTCCTTTCTCGACCGACGGACAAAAAACTGCGCGGTCGACAAGGGTGTTCATCGTTTCCAGAATCCCCGTCTTTCCAGTCCCGGGAAAATTCTGACTCTTGGACGCACTGGGCAAGCCCTGCCAATCCTGGAAAGGACTACAGTTCGAACGGTTTCGCGACGATGAAATAGGGGCGGCGAGACTGTCGCAACCAACACGATCCGGGGAAGCGGCCGAGGCGTCACAAACTGCCCCGTCAGCCACTTCCCCTTGACCGTAAGACTCGAATGTCCTAATCTCGCGAACTGAAATGGCTCCGTGGCCAAGTGGCTAAGGCAGTGGATTGCAAATCCACCATCCCCGGTTCGAATCCGGGCGGAGCCTCTTTCCTACCTTCCACCGGTCCCCGCCGCGGCAATCCGGCGGATGGACCGGCAGCGCAGTGTGTGGCGGTCAGCGGCTTCGCCGAGGCCTCGCGAAGATCGAATCGCGACCAAGTTCATGCCGCGCTCGCGACTTCGCTCGTTTCCGTTCCGTGCCGCTCGCATCCGCCCGGCTCGCTTCCGCCACAACGCGGAACAGCGGAGATGGCCATGTCGCAGCGCACCTTTTCGCCTAGCTTGGGCTTCGCGAATTTTGGCAAGCCGAACGCTCCGCTTAGACGTTGGCGGCTAGGCGTGGCGTTACTTGCGGCCACGGTCGCCTGCACCCTGTCGACACTTCAAGCGGTTGAGCCTCAGCCGCCTCCCGCCGTTTCCGCCGTCGAAACACGGCCGCTCGCCGCCAAGCCTCCCCGGTTCGCGGAAGATATCGCTCCGCTCTTAAAGAACCGTTGCGTCAAATGCCACGGTCCGGCACTGCGCGAAGGCGGATTGTCGCTAAGCACCGCCGCCGGTGTGCGACTCGGTGGTCGGTCGGGCCCGCCCATCGCTCCTCATGACACGGCCGCCAGCCTGCTGTGGCAACGCGTCTCTTCCGGTGAAATGCCACCCGAGGACCCGTTGCCGCCGGCTGAACAGTCGTTGCTCCAACGTTGGATCGCCGCCGGCGCTCCGGGACTGGCGCCGTCCGGCCGAACCGGGCCGTTGACCGCCGACCGCGTCGACGCCGACCATTGGTCGTTCCGGCCGCTCGTCCGGCCCGCTCTGCCCGACGTCCGCGACGCGTCGCGGGTACGCACGCCCATCGACCGCTTCATCCAGTCGGCCTTGGAACGCGAAGGACTCGGAATCGGCGAGCCTGCGCCGCCTGAAGTGCTGGCCCGCCGCCTCCACTACGTCCTCACCGGCTTGCCGCCCGTTGAAGCGCAATCATGCGACTCGCCAGCGGGCAATTCACCAGCGGGCGACTCGCAATCAGGTGACTCGCAATCAGGCGCCCTGAAGACGGGCGATTCCGCCTCATCGCAGTCGCCATCGCCGGATTTCGGGCCACTGATCGAACGCTTGTTGGCAGGGCCGCAGTATGGTCCGCGATGGGCGAAGTTTTGGCTGGATGCCGCCGGCTACGCCGATTCGAATGGCTACTTCAACGCCGACACCGACCGACCGCTCGCCTACCGCTACCGCGACTACGTCGTGCGGTCGTGGAATGCCGATCGACCGCTGGATCAGTTCATCCGCGAGCAGTTGGCGGGCGACGAGCTGGCCCGGTTTCGCGGCGACGCGCCCGAATCCGCCGCCGATATTGAACGCCTGGAAGCCACTCACTTTCTCCGCAACGGACAAGACGGCTCGGGAGAAAGCGATGGCAATCCCGACGAAGTCCGCGCCGACCGCTATTACGCGCTCGAATCGTGCCAACAGATTGTCGCCGGCGCGCTGCTCGGACTGACCATCCAATGCGCGAAGTGCCACGACCACAAGTTCGAACCGCTCTCGCAACGCGACTATTATCGCCTGCAAGCGATTTTTTATCCCGCGTTCCCGATCGAAAACTGGGTCAAGCCGAACGACCGATTCGTGATCGCCGCCTTGCCGGGCGAAATGGACGCTTGGCAAACCCGGCTCAAGGAACTCGACCAACGTTTCGCCGACGCCAGTTCCGCTTTGCGAACATGGCAGGCCATGAACCGGCCACGTGGCGAGCCGCTCTTCGTCGACAACTTCGCCGCCGACGCCGGCCCCTTGGATCGACGCTGGAGCGCCACCGCTCCCGGCGATGATCGCCCCGGCGGCTCCGTCCCCGTGAAAGTCGCCGGCAACGCCGCGACTGCGAAGACCGCTGACACCGCCGACACCGCCGCGCCGCCGCTGGCCGGCCCGAGCGCCCAGGCTCGTCACGGAGTGCTGGAGCTTGTCGAAGGCGGCGGCGCGGGCAATCGCTGGCTTTCCACCAAGGCCCGCTTCGATTGGACTCCGGACACGGAGGGCGACGCGATTCAAGCCACCTTCGACCTCGTCGACAACCGAGTCGGCGGAACCGGCGCGCCGGCCGAACGCATCGGCTATTACATCGCTCTCCACGACTACCATGACGACTCCCCGCAAGCCGGCGGCAACATCCTCGTGGACGGCCACCCAACCGCCGCGACTGCCGTCATTGTCGACTATCCGGGCAGCGACGCCCGCCCTGTGGGCCAGATCGGCGTTACCGGCTATCAACCGGGTCGCAACTTTGGCGTCCGCATCACGAACGCCGGCGGCGGCCGCTACACGCTCGAACATCTGGTCGACGGCTTTCCGGACGGCAAGTCCGTGACGCTCGCCGCCGTCGACCTCCCTGACGGCGGATTTGGCTTCGAGTACTGCTGCGGGCGCAGTTTCGTGGTCGACAACGTTGCCATCGAGCGAATGCCCGCCGCCCGGAAAAACAACGCCTCGCCCATCGCCAAAGACGCAGCCGATAGCAGTGCCGCGTCGCGCGGCGCCGCGTTGCGAGCCGCCGTCGATGACGCCCGCAAGGCTCGCGACCAACTGGCGAACACCAAGCCCGGCAAGATCGCCTGGCAATCCGATGT
>JBIKVL010000280.1:0-6035 GCA_044356875.1 Pirellulaceae bacterium
CGTGTCGCTCGATTTGGCCGGCTTCCGTTCCGGCAGTCTCAATGCCCTGGTTCCCGCTTCGATCTTCGATCCCGCACCGATGCTGGTCGCTTTGTCGCTACCCGCTTCGTCGGTGGGGGCTGCGTCGGCGGGGGCTGCGTCGGCGGGGGCTGCGTCGGCGGGTGATAGGCCACGCGACGGCGCATTGCGAGGTTAAGCCATGTCCAGCGGCGCCGCAGACGATTCCGAGTCCGCTTCCGAATTCCGCTCCGGTTCGGAGCTGGACGGCGTCGAGGCGCCGTGGGGCGGTGGGCGGGATCTGTCGGGCGTGGAGTTAGGGGATTACCACGTAGGCCATCGCTTGGGCCGGGGTGGCATGGCGGAGGTGTATGTCGCCGAACAGCGTTCGCTGGGGCGGCGGGTGGCGCTGAAGGTTCTCCAGGGCCGACTGGCCGAGGACCAAGCGTACATCCGGAGGTTCCAGAACGAGGCGAAGGCGGCGGCGGCGCTCGTTCACGACAACATCGTGCAAATCTACGAAGTGGGCGTTCGCGATGGCGTGTACTTCATCGCGCAGGAGTACGTGAAGGGCCAAAACCTGCGGCAGTGGATCCAGCGGCAGGGGGCGCTTACGCCCCGACAATGTTTCCATGTCTTGCGGCGCGTCGCGTCCGCGCTCCACAAAGCGGCCCAGGCGGGCATCGTGCATCGCGACATCAAACCCGAAAACATCCTGCTGGGGCAGTCCGGCGAGGTGAAGGTCGCGGACTTCGGCTTGGCTCGCCTGCAATCGCTGGCGCCGAACGTAAGTCAAACGCAGGTGGGAATCGCGGTCGGCACGCCGCTGTACATGAGTCCCGAACAGGTGGAGGGACGAACGGTCGACCCGCGGAGCGATCTCTATTCCCTGGGAGCGACGGCGTACCACATGCTTGCGGGGCGTCCACCCTTCGAGGGCGACACGGCGCTGGCGATCGCGGTGCAGCACCTGCGCAACGAGCCGAAACCACTGCTTGATGCCCGTCCCGACTTGCCGCCGGAGCTCTGCCACGTCGTGCATCGGCTGTTGGCGAAAAAAGTCGAGGATCGTTATCAGCAGCCCGTCGAGTTGCTCCGCGACTTGCGCGCGATCGCGGCCGGCTATCGGACCCAAAGCGGCTCGTGGGACGAGGATGACGAATCCTGGGAAGCGGGCGTGGACGTGGGTATCGAGGCGGTCGCCGCCGCTGGCGCGTTGGGCAGCGGGGCGGTCAACGCTTTCGCGCCGACGCGATCGGCGGTGACGCTGCGGCTATCCTCGATCATGGCGGGTTCCGCGGCGCGCTCGCGCCGGTCTCCATCGCTCACGCAGTGGCTGGTGGCGGCCGCGGCCGTAACGCTGGCGTTGCCGGCGGGAATGGCGGCCGCTTGGTGGAGCCGGCCCTATTCGGTGCTTGAGCCGCCGAGTGCCGTGATCCCGCGCGAGGTGGTTCGCAAAGCGACGGCGCGGGATCAATTCTTCCATGCCATGCAAGAGGGAACGATCGACGCCTATCGGGCGGTCGAGCAGTATTTTCCCGAGGATGCGGATCCGCGGAACTCGTACTACGTTCATCGAGCCCAGCAGCAGTTGGGCGAAGCGTATCTCAAGCGGAACGACCTAACGGCGGCGGCGGCCGTCTATCAACGGCTGGCGAACGCCAATCCGCAGAGCGATGCGGCCTTCGCCGCGAGCGGCCGGGTGGGACAGGCGAACATCGCCGAATTACGGGGGGAACGGGCGGCGGCCGAATGGTGCCTCACGGGACTATTGCCGCTGTTGGGGAACATCCCCGATCCTGTGAGGGCGCAGTTGAGGCAGCAGCTGAGCAAAAACCTGCGGCCCGCATTCGACCAGATGGTGCGGGACCAAAACGGCGGCCAGTAGGCGCCGGGGGTTGACAATCCGTGTTCGG
This sequence comes from Pirellulaceae bacterium, assembly GCA_044356875.1. Classification (GTDB taxonomy): domain Bacteria; phylum Planctomycetota; class Planctomycetia; order Pirellulales; family Pirellulaceae; genus CAIXSC01. Next base: position 1,914 of record JBIKVL010000280.1, read on the forward strand.
CGGCAAGAATAACAACGTCTTGGCCATGGTCCCTTCGTCTAGAGGCCTAGGACTCCGGGTTCTCAGTCCGGCAACAGGGGTTCGAATCCCCTAGGGACTACTTTCCAAAGAGTTGGGCTCGTCGAGCCCAACTCTTTTTTTTGCGCGTCGACCGTGGCGGGTCGCCAAGCCGTATTTATCGCGGCGTTTTTTCTTGCCCAACCGTCACGGATTTGCCTCGGGCGTGTCGGCCCTGCATCGGGCTGTTGATTCGTTGCGACTCACGGCCGCTTTCCTCCGATAAGGACTAGGGTTTGACGTGCGCCGCCAGCGTGAGCACGCCAGACCGGGCGACGAACGGAAGCGTTGACGAGCGACGAACGGAAGCGGGCAGGCGAATTATGCGGATGACGCGTCGAAAGCTATTGAGCGGCGCCTTGGCCGGCTGGGCGAGCGTCGTGGGAACAGGAGCGGTTGGCCGCCGCTCGCGCGCCGACGCGCCGGCGCCGCGTTTCGATCGCCCGCACCGGGTCTATCAAGCCCCAGCGCGGACCTCCCTCGATCGACCGCCGGTCATCACGGCTGTCGCCTTCCATCCGCTCGAACCGAAGCTCGCCGCCGCCGGCGATGACCATCACGTGTACCTCTGGAATCTCGCGGGCGATGGTCCGGCGACGATGCTGCGTGGACACGCCGACTGGATTCTGTCGGTGGCCTACCACCCGGCCGGCAATGTCTTGGCCACGGCGGGGGCGGATCATCGGGTTGTGTTCTGGGACACCGCCAGCGGCGAACCTGTCCATCAGTTTTCAGATGCCCGCCATGTGGTGACGCAGCTCGCGTGGAACCGGGCTGGCGACCGCATCGCCGGCGTCGGCTTTGAAAATCGGGTTCGAGTTTACGAGACGGCCCGGCGCGCGTTGCTGATGGAACTGCCGAGTTCAGGGGCGGATATGCGGGTCGTCGCCTATTCGCCGGACGATCGGTGGCTGGCGGCCGCTGGTCGGGACGGCACGACGCGGGTTTGGCGGGCGGCCACGGGCGAACATCTGTTCGATTACCGCGCCCATCGGCAACGCGTCCGCGGGCTCGCGTTCTCCCCTGACGGCCAATACGTCGTTACCGCTGGCGAAGACCGAGTGGTTCACATTCACGGCGTGGAAACGGACGACGAAGGCTTCGATCTGCCGGTTGGCAAGGGTAAGATCCTGAGTCTCGCGTTCCTCGGTCCCACGCAGTTGGCCACCGGCGGCGCCGACAACCGCCTGCGGATTTGGGATTTGAAGCAACGCGTCGAGATGGGGGAATTGCTGGGGCCGCAAGGGAGCGTCGCCAGCCTGGCCTACAGTCCGCGTTATCGGCTCTTGGCGGCCGGCTGTTTCGACACCACCGCCCGCGTCTGGACCATGTCCGAGGAGGTTTCCATAGAGGCATTGGATGCGGCGGGCCCGCCGGAACCGGTGAGCGTCCGCGTCCAGGCTGGGGAGAAACGCTAAGTGGTTTGGCGCTGGCTTCTCAATCGACGACCATCCGCGACCGCTCGCACGGCCAGGAGCGCCGACGACCGCCGCCGGTTCTTGGTGGAACCGATGGAGCCGCGGCGGTTGATGGCGGCGGATCCGGCCCGTTTGGGCGTCGTCTACATCGAAGAGGACACCGGAGCGGACCTCCATGGGGACACCTTCGAAGTGCAATTCGAAGGCGGCGCGCCCGGGACGCGGCTATCGCGTCTGGTGATCAACCTCGACCAAGGCGTGCCCGGATACAGCCGCGGCGATTTGCTGTTCGACACGCTGCACGAGGGCGTCGGCGCCGACGAGGCGTTTCCGATGACCGTGCTGTCTCGGGACGGCATCGATTCGGTGACCTGGAAAGTGGTGGACGGCGGACAGCGGCTGGAACTTGAATTCATCGGTTTCGCGGCGGGCGAACGCTTGGTGTTCTCGATCGATGTCGACGAGATCCAGCATCATGACCCGTCGCTCGATCCGGCCGCGAACCTCGAGGCGTTCAACGGCGGCGTCGATCCGATCGCTTCCGGTGTCGAATTCCAAGGCTCGTTGGCGACCGCCGAGTTCGTCGCTCCGCATTACGTCGACGCTAACGGCGACGGCATGTTCTTGAACGTGTACGACCCGCTGTTCGCAGGCACGCAATTGCTGCGGGCCGACAACAATTCGCCCGGACTGCCGCCAGACAATTTCCAGGGCAAACGCGATCGTTCCACCGGTGTTCTAGTCTCGGTGCAGCAGGCGATCCGGCCTGCCAGTTTGTGCGGCTCCGTGTACGAAGATCTGAACCAAAACGGACAGCGCGATCCGGGCGAACCAGGGATCGCGGGCGTCAATTTGCGCGCGGTTCCCGTCACGACCATCGATACGCAGGCGGCCGTCGACGCCATCACCGACGCCGATGGGCAGTACTGCTTCACCAACCTTGTCCCCGGATCGTATCGCGTCGAAGAGCAACAGCCGGCCGGCTACTTCGACGGCCTGGATCGCGCCGGCGATGTCAGCGGCGATACCCGCGGGCGCGCGGAAAACCCGGGCGACCGGATCGTCGAGATCACGCTGAACGGCGGCGACGCGGGCCGTGAATACCTGTTCGGCGAAATCCCGCCGGGGCGGCTGTCCGGACGCGTCTCGCAGACCGATCCCAATGGCGACTGCGATGGACCGTTGGCCGTGCCGCTCGCCGATGTCGAAGTCAAGCTCTTCAACGCCCAAGGCGAGCTGGTCGCTTCCACGAAGACCGGCCCCGACGGGCGCTACGAGTTCACCAATCTGCCGCCGGGCGAATACGCGATCGTCGAGACCACGCCCGCCAACATGCTGGATGGCGACGATCACGTCGGAACGCTCGGCGGAACGGCCGATGGAAACGACAAGATCGGTTCGATCCGGCTGCCGCCGGGTGGTAACGGACTGAATTACGATTTCTGCGAGCACCTGCCCGCGTTGCTGGCGGGATTCGTCTATCACGACCGCAATGACGACGGCGTTTTCCAACGCGTCGAAGCCCCGATTCCCGGCACCACCGTCGAGCTGCGGGACCCAGCGGGCGCCCTGCTGCGCTCCACCGTCACGGACGCTCTCGGGTTCTACGCGTTCCGCGACTTGCCGGCCGGTGTCTTCGAAGTCGTCGAACGCCAGCCGCCCGGCTGGCTCGACGGCCGTGATTCGGTCGGCACGGTTTCCGGCATGCCCCTCGGAACGCTCGCTCCGCAAGGCGACGCGATCCGCGAGATCCGCCTCAAATGGGGCGACATCGGCGTGGACTACAACTTTGGCGAGCGTCTCCCCGCCACGATTTCCGGCAACGTCAGCGCGAATCCCGACGAAACGTGCCTCGACAAGAGCGGCTCGACGCCGCTCGCCGGCATCGAAATCGAATTGTTGGACGACCAGCAACGCGTGGTCGCGACGACCCGGACGGACGCCGACGGCAATTACCGCTTTGTCAACGTCATGCCCGGCGTCTACTCCGTGCGCCAGACTCAGCCGCCAACACACTTCGATGGACCCGTTTTCCCCGGAAACGCGGGTGGAGACATTTCCCGCGCGAACCTTATCGATAATGTGTTCTTGGGGTCGGGAACGGCCGCCGAGTTTTACGACTTCTGCGAATTGCCGCCGAGCCGCCTCAGTGGCTTCGTATTCCAAGATGGCCCGGCGATCTTCACCAGCGACGGCTTGCCGCCACAGAACTTGCCCTCGATCCGCGACGGCCAACGTACTCCGGACGACAAGCCGCTCGCCAACGTTGTCCTCGAACTCCGCGATGGCGTGACCGGCCAGCCGTTGCTCGGGGCCACCGCCCTGCCAGGCGTCTATGCAACCGGCGAGCCCATAACGGTCGTCACCGACGCCGACGGCTTCTACGAGTTCACGGGGCTCCGCGGCGATGCTTCTTACGCCGTCTTTCAACAGCAACCTGCGGAATTGGTCGACGGAATCGACACTGCGGGCACGACGAGTGGCGTGGCGTTGAACCGCAATCAGATTGTTCCGGCGGATGTCATCGCGGCACTCTCGGTGGAAACCGACTTCGACGCGATCGTTCGCATCCCGCTCGGCTTCGGCCAGGAATCGCTGAACAACAACTTTAGCGAAGTCCAGGTTCTGAAGGCACCGCCGCCGCCTC
>JBIKVL010000281.1:0-6028 GCA_044356875.1 Pirellulaceae bacterium
ATACTGCGGAACTCGATTTCCGAATCGCGTTCCGCTCGGAGCAACAGCCGCGGAACAGGGCGACCGGCGGCGTCCAGCACGAGGATTTTCGAGTCGAGCTTGGAGCCGGACCGCGCGGCGTTGACCTCGATGACCCACTGATCGCCTGCCTTGGCGACGAATCGGTACAGATCGTCGTCTGTCGTCGCGGCGGCCGTCGACGCGATGCGCCCCGTGGCGATACCAGGGACCGCCACGCGGTTCGCGTTTTCGGGGCGATCATTCGGCTCGGCTTCCGCCATCTTGGGCAATTGGTCTGAAGGGGGCTGAGGACCGTAATCGACCAGCGGCGGCGTTTCCGCGAGCGGCCGCGGCAAACTTGAACCGCTGGCAGTGCCGACAGGGCTGGCCGAGCCGACAGGGCTGGTATTGCCGACAGGCGAGTTCGTCGGAGCTGCGTTGTTGCTTGTGGGCGATGGCGGGGAATTGGCTGGAACCGGAGCCGCGTTGATGGACGCAACGGGGAATTCCAACTGGGCGAGCGTGCCGTCGATCAAGCCCACATACGCCCGTGGACTGCGTGGATGGAGCGCGAGCGCGACGGGCCAATCAGACTGCGGCGCGAGCGTGGCCCGCGCGTCGAGCCTTGCGGCGTCCCAGACTTTCACCAGCCGATCCTCGGCGGTCGAGACCAGCGTGCCGCCGTCGGCGCTGTAGGCGATCCGCAGCAGCGGCGCCTCGTGCGCGAATTGCGAAAGCCGGAGCCGATTGCCGCCTTCCTCGGCGGTGGCGGAGATTTCCCACACGCGAATTCGGTTGTCCACGCCCGCCGCCGCCAATCGCCGGCCATCCGGCGCGAACGCCAGGCAATACAATTCCTGCAGCGGTTCTTTGAGCGTATCAAGCCGCGTGCCGCGAGCGACATCCCACAGCTTCACGGTGCGATCGCCGCTGGCGCTGGCGAGCACCTTTCCATCCGGCCGGAACGCGACTTCGAACACCGGCCCGTTGTGGCCCTCGAACGTTCGCAGTTCCTTCGCCTGGGCCCAGTCCCACAATTTGATCTTCTGATCATAGCCGGCGGTGGCGAGCAGTTTTCCGTCCGGGCTGGGATGCACCGACAGAAGACTGTCACGATGGCCGCGGAGCGTCTGGACCAAGCGTCGTTCGGCGACATTCCAGACCCGCGCTTCGCCGAACAAATTCGGCTCGCCAGCGGCCGCGAACAGCCATTGGCCGTCGTTCGAGAAGGCGACCGAGTTGACGCTGCCGCGATGGCCGGCCAGCTCGGCGACCGTCTGATCGTCGGCCACGCGCCGCAGTTCGACCACGCCGTGGCGAGCGATCGCCAGCAGATCGCCGGAAGGAGAGACGGCGACCGCGTGAATTGAACGGCGGGCGGGACCGCGGAGCTTGATTTGCGGGGTCGCGAAATCTGCCGGATCGGGCGACTGGCCGGTTGGTCCTTTGGCGCCAGCGGCGATCCAGGCGGCGAGCAGCGCGGTCTCGGCGGCGGTGGGCGCCGCGTGGTCCGCCGGCGGCATTCGCGGTTCGGCCTTTCCGGCCACGACCCGCCACAAGCGACTTTGGTCGCTGTTGCCGGGCGTAACGACACCACCATGTTCGCCACCCTTGAGGATCGCTGAGTGGTTGGCGAGCGATAGGCCGCCCTCGCGATCCTGGTCATTGTGGCAGCCGTTGCAGTACTTATTGAAAAGAGGCTGGATTTGCCGCGCGAAATCCGGCGACTCGGCGGCGGACACGGATGGGGCAGGGGAGTTCGCCAACCCGCAGAAAAAGCTGGCAAGCACCACGGCGACGCTCGCGGCATTCAGGCGATTCATGAGCCAGTCCCCGCGCTGAGCGGAGTTCCAGAGTGTGGGCGAATGGGGTGAACGGCAGGCGTTTTCGCCATCAATGATTGAACAAAAATTCGCGGCTCGTGAGCACGCTCCAACAGAGATCTTCGAGCGCCGCGCGGCGCTCCGCCGCGGGCGTTTCATGCAGCAGGTCGCCGATCCGTTTCAACTCGTCGTCCGTGGGGCGTCGCGAAAGCGCGCCGAGGTACAGTTCTTCGACGATCGCGGCGTCGGCGGTCGCGGCGGCGATCCATTGGTCGATGCGGTTGCCGGCGGCTTGCAGCTTTCCGTTGAGCGTGCCGCCATTGGCGAGATGCAGGACCTGCGCCATCGTCGGCTCGTCGCTGCGTTCGCATTCACACGTGATCAACCGCTCGGGGCGGCCAAAGGTACGAAGGAAATACGAATCGACGCTGGCGTCGGGCAATTGCAGGGCCCGCGTGCCGGCGGGATACGCTTTCTTGTCGGCCATTTTGAAGTCGGACGCGGCGTCGGTGACACGCGACATGGCGTCGAGCAGGACTTCCGCCTTGAGCCGCCGCGGGTAGTACCGCGAATAGAACCGATCGTCCGGCTGGTTGCCCACGAGCGTCTCGCTATCGCGCTGATAGCTCGTCGACTTCAAGATTAATCGCATCAACTGTTTGAGGTCGTACCGTTGATCGATCAAGTACTTCGCAAGTTCGTTGAGGAGCCGTTCATTGCTGGCGGGATTGGTGAGCCGCATGTCGTCGACCTTTTCCACGAGGCCGACGCCGAAGAAGTTCGCCCACACGCGATTGACGATGGTTCGTGTGAAGTAAGGATTCTCGGGGGCGGTGAGCCACTCGGCGAGTCGCACGCGTCGGTCGGTTGGATCGTCGAACGCGAGCGGCGCCGCATCGAGCGGTCGCGGCGGTTGAGGCTTTCCTTTGCCGGGCTGGATGAGCTCGCCCTGCGTGTCGGCGAACACGACTCGCAAGCCGTCACCGCTGCGGAAATCGCCGCCCCAGCCTTTGCTCCGCACACGCGAGAACATGTTGGCCATACCGTAGTACTGGTCGTTCGTCCATTTTTCGAGCGGATGGTTGTGGCACTTCGCGCAGTTGAGCGACAGGCCCAAGAACGCCTGGGCGGCCGTTTCCGACATTCCCTCGGGATCTTGATGCAGAGAATAGAAGTTCGCGGCCCCATTCTCGTGCGTGCTGCCGGACGCGGTGATCAGTTCGCGGACGAACCGATCCCATGGCGTGTTGGCCGCCACGTGGCCGCGAATCCATTGATGGTACGTCTCGACCGCTTTGGGCCGCAGCCGATCGCCGCTGACCAGCAACAGGTCGGCCCACTTGTAAGTCCAGTAGTCGATGAACTCGGGGCGGTTGAGCAACCGATCCACCAGCCGTTCGCGCTTTCCCGGAGCCGGATCGTCGAGGAATTCGCGGGCTTCGTCGGCGGTGGGCAGCACGCCCAGCGTGTCGAGAAACGCGCGGCGAACGAAGGTGCCGTCGTTCGCGAGCGGCGACGGGGGGATATTCAGGCTGGCGAGCTTCGCGTGAATTTCGCGGTCGATGAAATTGGCCTCGGGCAATTTGTCGAACGCAGCGGCGGGCGTGGCGCCGGCGTAGGGCACGCTGAGGAACGCGAGCGAGTTGGCGTTTAGATACCAGACGAGAATCGCCCCTTCGCCGCTGCCCGTGACCGCGACATCGCCATGTTCGCCGACGCTGGCGACCGAACTGTGGACCGACGTGTACTTCGCCCAACGTGTCACATCTTCGACCCGTCCATCCGAGAAGTAAGCGAGCACCACCAATTGCTGCCGCGCCCCGATCACTTGCCGCGATTGACTGGGGAAGACCTCGAGCCGTTCCAATTGCGGATCGTCGGGCCGCGGTCCCGGAGTGCCCTGCGCGATCCATTCCGCCAGCACCCGGTATTCGAGCGAATCGGGCTCGAAACGAACGCCGCCCTTGTGCGGAATCATTCCCGTTGGCTTCGTGAGCAACAGGCTGCGTCCTGGATCGGTCGGGACGATGCGCCGGCCGTTGGCTTGCCGCGTGAGATACGAATAGTCGGTGTCCGGATCGTAGCCGAACAGGTTCAGACGGAATCCGTTTTTGCCAGCACGGGCGCCATGGCAAGCGCCGCCGTTGCACCCGGTCTTCGACAACACCGATTCGACGTGATTGCGGAAGCTCCAGGCAAACGGCCGAGTCTGGCCGGTCACCGTGACCTTGATCGAGGACGCAAGGAGATTGGCTGAAGAGGCTGCCGGACCGGCCTTCACCGCATTCCAGCGAACGGAGATGTCCGCGGTGCCGTCCGCGACGGGCACAACCACGCCGTCGTCCACACGCGCGACCGCCGGATTGCTGGAGGTCCAATGCAATCCGTCGCGGAGTTCACGCAGCCATTGGCCGCTAGATCCTGGGCCGCCCGCGCGTTCCTGCACGATGAGACGTTGACGCGCCTCGGGGCCGTCGAGCGTGACGCGGGCGGGCAAAATGGCGATCTCAGCGGGTGGCGCCGCCGCTGGTTCCGCAGCGGTCGCTGCCGACGCCGGCGTGAACCAAGCCGCGGCCAGCGCGGTCATCCACAGCAAGGCGGGGGCCCGAGAGACGCGAAGCAACGCAAGATCGTTCATGATGCTGTAGCCGATTCGTGGATACGGGATAGATCTCTGTCGACCAGGGCACCGCGCGTTAGAACAGTTCCCTTATCTCGTGCTTGCCGAAATCGACGACGGGGAATGGCCTGCCGTTGGGGCCGGGCAAGATGGTGTCGAGATCGATGCCGAGACTGCGGTAGATCGTGGCGACCACCTCGGCCGGTTCGACGGGGCGTTCGGCCGGGTAGCCGCCGATCGGATCGCTGCGGCCGATCACGCGTCCCCCTTGCACACCGCCGCCCGCGAAGACGCTCGTCCAGCATTGCGGCCAGTGGTCGCGGCCGCCCGCGGGATTGATTCGCGGGGTTCGTCCGAATTCGGCCAAATTGCAAACGAGCGTGTTTTCCAGTAGTCCGCGTTCGGACAAGTCTTCGATCAATGTCCCGTAGGCTTGGTCGTACATTGGGGCGACGATGTTCTTCATCCCTTCGATCGACGTGAACGGCTTCGAGCCATGGATGTCCCAGGTGATTTCGTCGAATACGGTGAGGAACGTGTTAACGGTGACGAACCGCACGCCCGCTTCGATCAGGCGGCGGGCGAGCAGGCAGCATTGGCCGAAGCGGTTCAATCCGTACCGTTCGCGGATCGCGGTCGGTTCTTTCGAGAGGTTGAACGCCTCGCGGGCTTGAGGGCTGGTCATCAAGCGGTAGGCGGCTTCGAAGTTGCTGTCGAGCAGTTTCGCGTTTTGGCTCGATTCGAAGTTCCGCAGCGTGTCGTCGACGATCTGTTTCAGTTTGCGGCGCCGGTCGAGCCGCGCTTCGCCGATTTGCTCGGACGGCAGCAAGTCGGGCACTTTGAAGTTGGCTTGCGACGGATCCGCCATCAGCGCGAACGGGTCGTACGCTTTTCCGAGGAATCCGGCGTCCTGGCCGTGGGGCAGATTGCCGCCGGTGCGGCCCATCGGTTCGGGCAGGATCACGTGGGGCGGGAGGTCCGTCTTGCGACCGCGCAGGTAGGCGAGCACACAACCGGCGTGAGGCGAATTGATGCCGCCCGTGAAGAGTCGACCCGTTTGCAGCATTTGGTGGCCCGTGTCATGAACGGCGGCCGCCGTGTGGTAGCAACTGCGGACGAGCGAGAACTTGTCGGCCAGTTGGGCGTGCCGCGGCAGGATTTCGCTGAGGCGAATCTCGGCGGAACGGGTGCCAATCGGTTGGAACGGCCCGCGGATCTCGGCGGCCGCCTCGGGTTTCGGATCGAACGTGTCGATCTGGCTCGGCGCCCCGAGGTTGAAAATCATGATGCAGGACCGGTCGTTCTTCGGGTCCCGTTTCGGACCGGACGGTTCGCCAGTTGGGCCGGGCTTCCCGCCGTCGCGGGCGGCGTCTTCCGCCGCCGCCTGGGCCGCCAGCAATTGCGGTAGCGACAGGCCGATGGCGCCGAGCGAGCCGACTTCAAGGAAGTCGCGGCGAGTGATTCCGTCACACGTTTGCGCTGTTCCGGCGCCCGTCAGTTTCAACATAGGCTTCCCCTTGTGTTGGTTGCCTTGGAAACTACCACAGGCCCCAGGTAGGGTCAACGAACGGCCGCCCGGCCACCG
>JBIKVL010000282.1:0-6009 GCA_044356875.1 Pirellulaceae bacterium
TCTCCCCCTCTACCGTATCGTTAGGAAGTCATTGTGATTGAACAGCGCGAGCACAAGGTTTTCGCGGGCGCGTTGCCGGGGCTCGGTCGCTGGTTTCAGTCCGGCGTCGGCGGCGCCGGTGAACGATGTCAACGTTTTCGGATCGGCGAGGCGTCGAGTCTGCGCTTCCACGAAACGCAGGCATTCGTCGAGTTCCGCCGGCGTGGGCGATCGACCGAGGATTCGCGAGAAACCGAGCTCGATGAAGCGGCGATCCGTGGCCGCTTCCGCCGCGTTCTTCCCGGCGTCGGCAACTGGAGGAGCAACGCTGGCAGAGCTGGCAGCGCCGGCGGCGGATTGGGCCGCCGTGTGGCTTAACTGAGCGGCGAGCGAGCGGGACTGCGCGAGCGTCAAGCCGCTGTTGACCAGCGCTAAGGCTTGCTGCGGGGCCACGCTTTCGGTTCGTCGGTAGCATTCGCTGACGTTCGCGCTGTCGAACAGCGCCAAGAACGTCATTTTCTTTTCTTTGGAAGTGCGGAAGTACAGGCTGCGTCGGCCGAGCGACAGGCCGAGGCCCGGATCGAGGTCGGGGCCCGAGAAGCGGCGGTCCAGATTGCCCGCGACGGCGAGCGTCGAGTCGCGGACCAGTTCGGCTTCCATCCGCCGCGAGTTCATTCGCCAATAGGTTTTGTTGTCGGGATCGATTCGATGCGCGTCGCCAGCGGGCGTCGAGGACAAGCGGAACGCGTCGCTCGTCACCAGTTGCCGGTGCAGCGCCTTCATGCTCCAGCCGCTGGAAACGAAAGTTCGAGCGAGGCTGTCGAGCAGTTCCGGGTGTGTGGGCGGCTGGCCGTTCATGCCGAATTCGAACACGGTAGGCACGAGCGCCGTGCCGAAGTGCCGCAGCCACATGTGGTTGACGGCGACCCGCGGCGCGAGCGGATTGGCGTCGTCGGCGATCCACCGCGCGAGTGCCAGTCGCCGGCCGGAACTGGTGGTCGGGTACAGCGTTCCAAACCGCGTGTATTGCTCATTGGGTTGAACCGACTGGGCGCGGGCCGTTTCGAGCGCCTTGACGGCGTCGGCGGCCGCCTTGTCGGCATCGGCCGACGCTTTCCGGGACTTCTCGTCGCCGTCGCGAACCGCCGCTTTGGCGGTCGCCGCCTTGATCCGAGTGTCGATCGCCTTCGCTTCGGCGGCCGCCACGGCCGCGAGCCTTTCCGCGGTGCTCGCCGCCAAGGCCCGCGTTTTCGCATCCGTGGCGGACGGCGTCGCGTAGAACGCTTGATCCGCGAGAATTCGCGCCGACACGGCCGCCATAGCGGCTCGGGCGGCGCCGGTTTGAGCCGCCGCGAGTTCCACCGCCGCTTCCGCCGCGGTCACGCGCGTGGCGATGGTCGCGGCGGTGAGGGGACCTGGTGGAATGGGGGGAAGGCCGGTCGCTGCCGGCGCGTTGCCGGCGGAAGCCGCAATGGCGGCGGGCGCCGCTGCCGACGGCTCGACGAGCGGCGTGGTGGCCGCGAGCTTTGCGGTTTCCAGACGCAGGAATTCGCCGGTGGCGTCGAAGCACCAGATCGCGAGCCGTCCGTCGGCGGGCCGCGAAGGCAGATTCCACGCCAACGCGAATTCGCCGTCGATGTAGACATTCAGCCGATTGGCGACCACGAGCACCGCGAGTTCGTACTCGCGGTCGACCGTGATCGGCAGCGACTTCGCCGCGTCCGTGGGGTAGCTATCCGCGCCGCCGCGCCGCAGCGCGGCTTGCACTTTGGAACCGCCGCCGTAGGCGGAAAGGTAGACGTAGTTCGCGTCTTCGCCAGCCACGTCGAAGCTAAGGCCCATCGATTTATACGTTGTGCCGCCGGTGATTTTGAACCGCAAGGTCGCGCGGAAATCGCGTGGATGCGGGGCCACCGTCGTCAAGGCGCACTGCGCCATCTTCGATTCCAACTGACGCAGCCGGCCGTTGGCGTATTCGAAGCGGCCGGCGCCGGTTCGCCAGACATCCGGTTGCGACGTTTTGAAGTCGTCGCGCCAGAGCGGCTCGCCCGCGTTCGCCTTTCGCGAGGCAGCGTCATTCTTCGCCACATCGCTCGTGCCTGCGTCGTTCTTGACGTCGGCGTTCTTGACGCCCGCGTTCGAGGCGGCCCCCGGGGCAGTCATGGGGGCAGTCATCGGGGCGGCGGTGGGTTCGGCGGGAACGGGGTCGGGCTTGAGCGACTGGGCGGCGGCCAGTTGTTCGCGGGCGGAGCGTTCGGCGAGTTCGGCGGCGGCGACGGCCGCGTTGGCGGTGGCGAGCGATTCTTCATGCACGAACGAGCGGGAATTGGGGTAGTAACCGGCGGGCGGCAGGTTCACCGGCTCAATAGCGAACGGCTTCCCGGACGTCAGCCAGGCGGGCAGCGAGGGGGCGACGGGCTTGTCCTTTAGCGGCTGTTTTTCGTCGCCGCGGACGAAGAAGAACGTCGGCGTTTCCAGGCGGGCGTCGTAGGAGCGAGCCAATCCGTCTTTGGACGAGTCGGCTTGTCCGGGCTGACGATCGGTGCGGACATCGTACGGTTCGAAGATCGCCCGCAGTCCGTAGTATTCGCTTTGCCGGATCGCATCGTACATGTGGTCATGGCAGCGAGCGCAATTGAAGGTCAAGCCGAGAAACGCTTTGCCGGTGTGCTCCACGGTGTTATCGAGCCAGACATTGCGGTTGAATTTGAACCAGTTGCGCACCAGGAAACCGGTCGCGCGAAGCGTCTCCGGATCGTCCGGCGCGAGCTCGTCGCCGGCGAGCATCTCCAGCACCATGCGGTTGTAGCCAGTGTCGCGATTGAGCGATTCGACGATCCAATCGCGCCAGCGCCAGATGTGTGGTTGGCTCTCGCGGACTTCCGCGCCGTAGCCATCCCAGTCGCTGTATCGCCACACGTCCATCCAGTGGCGGCCCCAGCGTTCGCCGTACGCTGGTGAGGCCAACAGACGGTCGACGTAGCGTTCGATCGCGTCGGGCGAGTCGTCCGCGAGCAGTTCCGCGAGTTGGTCTTCTTCGGGAGGAAGGCCGACGAGGTCGAACGCGAGGCGGCGGGCGAGCAGCCCGCGGCTGGCGGTTTCAGCCACTGCGACTCCGGCCCGTTCCCGTTCCGCTTGCAACCAAGCGTCCACCGGCCCGCGCAGACGGCTGGAAAGCCGGGGGGCGGGCAGCGGAGCGTTGGCGAGCGGCTCGATCGACCAGTGTCGTAGCGGCTCGCCGCCGGACGGAAGCGGCGCACCTTGATCGATCCACCGCCGCAGTGTCGCCGTTTGTTCGGGCGTGAGTGGGTCTCCGGTGGGCGGCATACGGCTGTCGTCGGTGGCGGTAACTCGCTGGATGAGCAAGCTGTCGGCGCTCTTGCCAGTCTGCCAGAGCGGGCCGCTGTCGCCGCCTTTCCGCAAGGCGTCGGGCGAATCGAGCCGTAAGTTGGCTTGCGCTTCGAAGGCGGCGCTGTGGCATTTCGCGCAGCGGGCGGCGAAGATCGGCCGGACCTCACGCGTGTAGTCGACCTTGGCCGAGGACTCGGCGGCGGCCAGCGTTTGCAGGCTTGCGAGCACACCGCTGGCGGCAGTCGCGAGGGCGACTGCGAGGACATTCAGCGCGGTGGTGGTCGGGGCCGCGTTCAGTCGGCGATCGCGTTCCATGACAGGCAGTCCTTGGCGGGTGGCGAATCGGAGCCGGTGTGCGAGAACGGGACGGGATGGTTCGGACGGGGCGGCTGGGGCGGGGCGACTGGGACGGAGCGACTGGGACGGAGCGGGCGGGACGGGACGGTTGGGACGGAACTGCGGGGACGGGACGGCGGGGACGGGACGGAGCGGGAGCTGTCTAACGTTTGCCTTTATTGTTTTTACTTTTGTTCTTGTTGTTTTGTTGGTCGCGTTGTTTTCGCAGCAAGTCTTGTTTCTGGCGTTCTTCGAGCATCGCTTTGCGTTCGGCTTCAGCCAACTGGCGCGCTTCGGCTTCCGCCTTGGCGCGGGCTTTGGCGGCCTCTTGTTTGGCTTGATCCAGTTCGCGAATCGCGGCAACGAGTCGCGGATCGCGTTCGACCGCTTCGCGGCGTTTGGCGACAAGTTCCCGCACGCGTTCCTCGGAGGCGGCGAATCTGTCCTTGGCGGTTCGCGCGGTTGTGTCGGCGTCGAGCGTCTTGGATTCGAGCGTCCTCACGGCGGCGGTGGCGGCGGCGAACTCTTGGGCCAGTTCGGCCCGTTCCTCGCCGCCCGCGCCGGCGATTCGCGCTTTCGCCGTTTCCACGCGGCGTTGGGCGGCCGTGTAGTCGGCTTGCGCGGCGAGCTTTTCGAGGATGGGACGGCGGGCGTCTTCCCAGTCCGTTTGTGCGAGTTCGCGTTGGCGGCGGGCATTGGCGAGTGGCGGGGCGTTATCGAGTTCCTGTTCCACCTTTTTCCGCACATCGCCCGTCTGGTCGATCTGTCGTTCGAGCGCGGCGGCCGCTTTGCGGTATTGGTTCCGCGCCTCTTCAGCCTGCTTGCGTTCCGCCTGGGCTTTGTCCCGCGCGGCATCGGCCTCGCGATCCGCCCGTTTGACGTCGTTCGAGTTCTTGCCTTTGTTTTTGTTATTGTCAGCGATGGCGTCCGCGGGCGAAGCGACGGCCAGGGCGAAACCGAAAACGGCAAGCAGGGCGTAGCGCAGGGCGCCGAGCGGTGAGGCGATCGTGAGGAATTTGGGCGCGTTCGACGCGGACATCGCGGTCACCACCACTTGTATCGCGAGTTGGGAAAGGGAATAACGGCGGACGTGGGCTGCGGCCTCGCCCGCTCGGCGGGGTTCCGCGCGACCGCATCGCCCCAGATTGTAATCGGCTGGCCTGTCTTCGAGGAACTATCTTGAACGAAACGTCCGCGAACCCTGTGTCTTCCAACGGAGAGGTTTCGCCTCCCAACGACCCATCGTCCGTTCCATCTTTATCGGCCCAGTCGCCAGCCGCCGTAACTTTGGAAGCGTTGGCCGAGGCGTTGCGTCGGCAGTCGATCGAATTGCCGTCCGGCCAACTCGAACAGCTCGACCGCTACCGGCGGTTGCTGTGGGAGTGGAACGAAAAGCTGAATCTCACGCGGCATACGGATTTGGAACGATTCGTGGGACGCGATGTCGTCGATAGCTGGCAGCTCGCCCAGTTGCTGCAACCTGGCGAAACGGTGCTCGATTTCGGCACGGGCGGCGGCGTTCCTGGGATCGTGGTGGCGATCATGCGGCCGGACGTGAAGGTCGCCGTCTGCGACTCGGTGGGGAAGAAGGCGAAGGCCGTCGAGTCGATGATTGGCAAGCTGAAGCTGGGAATTCCCGTGTTCGCTCAACGGGTCGAGGCGGTTCTGGCGCGGCGGCGGTTCGACACGTTGATGGCCCGCGCCGTCGGGTCGCTGACCGATGTGCTTGGCTGGATCGGTCCGGGATGGAAGTCGGTGGGGCGATTGTTGCTGGTAAAGGGTCCGCGGTGGGTCGAGGAACGGGGCGAAGCACGCCATCGCGGCCTGATGCGCGGCTTGGCCTTGCGAGTCGCCGCGACTTATCCCATGCCTGGGACGGAATCGAACAGCGTCATTCTCAAGCTCTGGCGCGATCCCCGCGGCGAAACCGCGAGCGACTCTGCTAGTGACTCTGCTAATGACGAGGGTTACAGCGACCGTGCCAAGTAGGGGCGTTCGTCGCCGCCATCGAATCCAGAGGCGCACGGTTGCCACGCTTCGCTGGTGTATTAGCCGCTGTACCGTTCAATTAGTGTTTAGTCTCCGGTGCTTTGAAGCTTGCGTCTGCTGAACCAGGGAGGGACAAAGACACTCGGATTCACCCCAAGTTGCGGACAGTTGTACCTGTTGGCCGAAGGCCAACTTCAACGTAGCCTGGGGCAACGCCCCAGGTGGGCCTCCCTTCGGTTGGCTGAAGGCCAACCTCAACCCATTGTGTCGCCTTCAAAGGACCCATTTTGCGGCAATTCGTGGAATCTCGCCAATCCCTCCCATTGGCGATGGTGAGGTTGGCTTTCAGCCAAC
>JBIKVL010000283.1:0-6002 GCA_044356875.1 Pirellulaceae bacterium
CAAGCCTCAAGCCTCAAGCCTCAAGCCTCAAGCCTCAAGCCTCAAGCCTACCTCAGCAGTTCGCGGATCACTCGGCCGTGGACGTCGGTGAGGCGTCGATCGATGCCGTTTTGGCGGACGGTCAACCGTTCGTGGTCGATCCCAAGCAGATGGAGGAGGGTCGCGTGCAGGTCGTAACAGTAGGTGCGGCCCTCGACGGCCTGATAGCCCCACTCGTCGCTCCGTCCGTACGTGGCCCCCGCGCGGATGCCGGCTCCGGCGAGCCATGTGACGAACGATCCGCCATTGTGGTCGCGGCCCGTTGAGCCTTGGGCGAACGGGGTGCGGCCGAACTCGGTGGTCCACACCAACAGCGTGTCGGCGAACAATCCTCGGGCTTTCAAATCGCGGAGCAACGCGGCGATTGGCTGGTCGACAGACAGGGCGATGGGAGGCAGTTCGTTGGGAATGCTGCCATGGTTGTCCCAGTTGCCGCTCGCCCCTTGGGGACCGCTCCAGACCTGCACGAACCGCACACCCCGCTCGACCAACCGCCGAGCGACCAAGCACCGCCGACCGAAATCCTGAGTGGCCGGCGACTCGAGGCCGTAATCGCGGATCGTCGCCGCCGTTTCCCGACCCAGGTCGAAAGCTTCGGGGGCGCTCAGTTGCATTTTCGCGGCCAATTCGCAGGCCGCGATGCGACTTTCCAACCGCGAGTCGTCCGGCGCCAAGCGGTTCGCGTAGCCACGATCCAGCCTGCCGAGCAATTCCAGGCCGTCGCGATCCGCTTCGCGACTTACGAACGGGAACAGCCGCTTCGCGAACAGATCGGGTACGGGTTCCGGGGCGGCCGCGTTGATCACGGTTCCCTGGTGCCGCGACGGCAGGAATCCAGCACTGAACGGCCCTTTCTGGTTGTAGGGAAGGCCTTTGGCGTCGGGCAGGACGACAAAGGTCGGCAAGTTGTCGACGAGACTGCCGAGCGCGTAGGAAACCCACGCACCAAGGCACGGAAAGCCGGGCAGCAAAAACCCCGTATTCATCATGTAGGTGGCGGGACCATGGACATTGGTCTTCGACGCCATCGCCATCAAGAACGCCATGTCGTCCACGCACTGGGCTTGATGGGGAAACACCGAACTAACCCACCGCCCCGTCTCGCCATGCCGCCGGAATTCAAAGGGGCTCTTCATGATCGCGCCGGGCATCGCCGTGAACCCTTCCGGCTTGATCTTCGGTCCCAGGTTCTGCCCGTGCAGCCGATTCAGTTCAGGCTTGTAATCAAACGTGTCCATCGGGCTCGCGCCGCCCGTCATGAACAGTTGGATCACGCGCCGCACGGGCGCTGGTTCGGGATGAAAGTAGGTCGGCGATTCGCTCGCTGTTTCGCGTCGCGCCGTCGGTCCCGCGCGGCCTGTCTCGTCATCCGCAAGCAGGCTGGCGAGCGGCAAGAGTCCGAAGCCGCCGCCCGCGAGCGACAACATCGCGCGGCGGGAGATCAAGGCCGCGGTGGGCGTCGTGAATTCCATCGGGGTCACTCCACGTAGAGGAATTCGGCGCTGTTAAGCAGCACTCGGCTGAGCGCCGGCCAGCCGTAACGCTGGGCGTAATCGGCGAGCGCGGCGGTTTCGTGTTGCGACAAATCGCGTTGCCAAACCAACTGGGCGGCGCGGCGGACGCGGCGCTGCTCCACGTCCGGGCCGTCCGTCTCGTCGCACTCCAGGCGCCGCGCGAAGTGCTCGCTGTGCCGCAAGACAAAATCGTTGTTCAGCGTGGCGAGCGCCTGCAACGCCGAAACGCTCTCCGACCGCGAGGGCTGCAAGAGCGCGGCGTCGGGGAAATCGAACGCTTCCATGAACGGATCGGCAATGCCGCGCCACAGAAAGCGGTAGACGCTGCGGCGACCGGCTTCGGGACCGGTCCAGTCGTAGGCGTCGTAGTCGAGTTTCGGGGTAAGTTGAGGACCGGGGCTGGAGCGGAACTGCTGGACGCTCGGGGAGCCCATTTTCCAATCGATCCGGCCGGATACCGCGAGCACCGCGTCGCGGAGCATGTCGGCGTCCAACCGCCGTCGAGGACCGCGCCAGAGCAGCGTGTTGCGGGGATCCACCCCCGCGCCGTTCGCCCCATCGCTCGACTGTTGATAAGTCCGGCTACCGACAATCAGTCGATGCAGCGGCTTCAGCGTTCCATCGCCATCGCGAAGCGTCGCGGCCATCCAGTCCAGCAATTCCGGATGCGTGGGCTGGGAACCCATCCGTCCCAGGTCGCTGGGCGTGTCGCTCAAACCCCGCTCCCAATGATAGTGCCATAGACGATTGGCCACGCTCCGCCACGTCAACGGATTGTTCGGGTGCGCCAGCCAGTCCGCCAAGGCCGCTCGACGCGAATCTTCCCGCTTCGGGTCGGCCAGCGCGAAGCGCCCGGACACATGATCGAGCGCGGCGATCGCGCCGGGCGGCACTTCCGCGCCCGGTTTGGCGATGTCGCCGCGCGCCAGCAGATGGACGGGTTTCGGTTCGGCGATCCGAGCCGTTCGATTGTCCCGTTCGACCTCTTTCGCGGCGGCATAAACGCGTTGCTGAGGCGGCAGCGCTTTCAATTCCGCCTCCGCCAGTTCTCGGAGCGCGGCGGAGGCGATCGCCAACCGCTGCGCGTCGCTCCGCGTCGCCGCCGGTGTCCGCAGCGCTTCCGCCAATTCGGCCGGAAGAGCACGCGCGGAGGGGTTGGCCGATGTCGTCGCGGACAACGCCAGCCGGCCAATCAGATGACCGCCTCCATGCGTTTGGTGCAAAACCACGGTCAACTCGCGGCGCGAATCGAGTGGCAACGGCGTTTCCAGTTCGAACACGCCAAGATGCGATTCGCCCACCTTGGGGTAGATGCCCCACGCCGATCCCGCATTGCCATCAATCGCGTGCTCGACCGTCCAACCCTCCTGGCTAAAGTCCGCGGTCGCGCGACGGATTTTCAGGCTGGTTGGCGCCGCTGGTTGCGCGGCGGCTGTTTGCGAGTCTGCTGTTTGCGTTGCGTTCTTTGGTCCGCCAGCATCTTGAAGGGCCGCAGGTGGTGAGAACAGTTCGATCAGGTTCAGGTGCAAGTTGCCGTTGTCTTGCCGCCCGGGGCCGCCCTTGGGCAAGGTGGGATCGGCGAGCAACTCGAGGCGAATCGCCGTGATGGCGGACGGAGCGGGCGTCTGGCTGTCTCGCGCTCGTTTGTCAGCGTTGTCGTTGGTCGTCGGTGGCGCTGCTGGTGGATTCGCGGGAGCCAAGACGCGGGCGCGGATCGAGTAGACGTCGCGTTCGGGGCGTGGACCGGCGGAGGCTACGATGTTTGGCGCGGCGATGGTCAATTGGGAGCCATGGCGGGACTCGGCCGCGACGATCTCGAGTGGTTGCCAGTCGGCGGTGGCGGCCGCGTTGGCTCGTTCCCAAGCCGCGATCGCCTCGCGCCATTCGTCGCCGAGTAGCACTGCTGGGTCGCGGGCTTCGGCGCTAGCGCGTAGCGATGTCCAGCGGCGGCGTTGGTCGGCCGTTTCGGGATTGGCGTCGTACGCTAAATCGCCTTTCGAGATCCCGGCGAACACCGCTTGCAACGCGTAATAGTCTTCTTGGGAGACCGGGTCGAACTTATGGTCGTGGCAGCGAGCGCAGTTCGCGGTCAGGCTGGCGAACGCCGCCATCGTCTGCGTCACTTGGTCGTCGCGATCCTGGTAGTCGAACGTGACAGGCGCCGTGCTGAAAGTGCTGAGGTCGAATGTGCCGGCCCCGAGGAATCCGAGAGCGGGAGTCAGGCTTGTGTCGTTCGCGTAGAACACGTCCGCGGCCAGTTGTTCGCGGATGAATCGCGGCCAGGGCGTGTCGCGGTTGAAGGCGGCGATCACGTAGTCGCGGTAGGGCCAAGCGTTGGGCCGCCCGACATCGTGTTCATAGCCATGGCTCTCCGCGAAGTGGATCGTGTCGAACCAGTGCCGCGCCCACCGCTCGCCGAGGCGTGGCGACGCCAGCAGCCGGTCGATCCAGCGGTCGACGGCGTCGGGCGCTTCGTCCGCGAGAAACTCGGCCACCGTTTCGGGCGAAGGCGGAAATCCGAGCAGGTCGAAGTACAGCCGACGCAGCAGTTCACGGCGGCTGGCGGGCGGGGCGACCGCTAGTCCCGCGCGGTTCAAGCGATCCGCGACGAACAGGTCGATCGGGTTCCGCGCCGGTGACGGCCGGTTTGCCCCGTCGTTCACGCGGCTGGGCGCGTCGGGGAGTGGCTGGGAGGGAACGGCCGAGAACGCGGTAGGAGTCGGGGGAACTTGCGGGAGTCGCGGCCGCGCGAGCGGTTCGAGCGACCACCAGCGGGTATCGGCGAGCGGCTTGGCGGCGACGGCTAGAGTCCGCGGATCGGGAGCGCCGCGGCGCACCCAGGTTTCGAACACCGCGATTTCCTCTTCCGGCAGTTTTCCCTTTGGCGGCATCTCCAGCGACGCGTGGCGCACCGCTTGAATCAGCAGCGACTCGTCCGGCTTTCCCGGCACAATCGCCGGCCCCGATTCGCCGCCCGTCCGCCAGCCGCTTTGCGAGTCGAGCGTCAAGCCGCCGCGGATGTTGCCCGCGGCGTGCGAGTGGCATTCATAACAGCGGCGGCGCAACAGCGGCTCGACCGCCGCTCGAAACCAAGCCGCATCGACATCGCTGACGGCAGGTTCGGCGCCCGCGATGTCGCGTCGTGGCGACGCGAGGCATAGTCCAAAAACGAAAGCGAAGGCGGTGGCCGTCGCGAACGCCGCGGTCCATCGGAGGCGAACGAGCGTGCCGCTCATCGCTGCCTCCATGGCTCGAAAACAATATCGGTCGGCGCGCCGAACTTCGCGGGCAACGGCATGTTCGCCCAGGAAGGATCGTCGCCGATCCGCAGCTGCCACCGTCCCGCGAGTTCGGGCTGGCTGATGGGGGGAGGCTTTTTCGATTGGCCATTGTCCGTCGCGCTGACAACACGCAGCTTGGGCGCCGCCAACAGGCCCGCGTTCGCCTTGGAATCGGGCCAGCGGATGACCAGCAAATTGGCGTCTCCGAGCGCGACATCGGCGGCGGCGATGGTGAAGGCGGTGCCTGCGGGGAGAGCCTCGGCGGCCGCCAGCGGCTTGCCGTTCATCCAAGCTTTGGCGCCGGGCGGCGCGGAGGGCAAATCGAGAATCACCGGGAACGCCGCGGCGCTCGTGGGCGTTCGAATCGCGGCGCGAAACCATGCGGGGCCCTGGTCGCTCGTCAGCGCTCCGCCAGTGGCCGTGGCGAACGCAGCGGGGACCGCCACGGGCGTCCAATGCCGCGTGAAGTTGGACAGTTGCGAGCGGAGCGGTTGTGGAGCCTCGGGTTCGAGCCCCGCCGCCCACTCGACCGCTCGTTTCAGCAAGTGGACGAATGCCGGATCCGCGAAGTCGATGCGCTCGCCGAGCGACGTGTAAAACGACTTTCCTCCGTCCGCTCGGTTGAACACCCAGGCGACCGGTTCGGGCGACTGTCCAGGCTGAGCGCCGAACCACAGCGGCGTCGCGCCTTTGGCCAGCGGTTCAAACCGGTAGAGCGTCCCGGGGCGGTTCATGGCGGGCAAGGGGCCGCCTTGGGTGATCGGATGGTTGACAGCGGCTGGCGCCAATTCGAACCGCGCGGTCGCGTCACCTGGCGGATGGTCGATGTATCGACCGCCGAAGACGTCCACATCGAAGCGGGGCCATTGCGCCGAGCCGGCCGGAGCCGCCCCTTCTCGCAGCGCGAACGCGTGGCTCGCCGTCCGCAGTCCCACGACCGGCTTGCCGGCGAGCACGAAACGGCGGATTCGGTCGAGCTGTTCCGGCCGCAAGGCTCGACGCCGCGCGTAGACCACGGCGACGTCGGCGTCGTCCAGCGCCTCTAAACCGGGCAGGTTCCTTTGATCCGTCTTGTCTCCGTGGATGAAGGTCACGCGGAAACGCGAGAGCCAATGGTCGCGCGCGAACACGGCTAGAAGATCTTCCGCGCCATAGCCATCTTCGGCGA
>JBIKVL010000284.1:0-5998 GCA_044356875.1 Pirellulaceae bacterium
ATTATTCAGGGCGTGTATCAGGACGAACTGCGACCCGACAACAAAGCGACCGACCTCGCCGCCAAGGCGCGGCTCGTGTCGCAGGGTGAACTGGCCTGCACGGATCGCGAGTACGAAAAGGATGTTGTTCAGTTGCACGTCGGCGAAAAGCTGTTCGTCCGCGTCGTCGACCCGGACCACGACATCTCCGATGCCCGCGACTCGGTGACTATCGAGGTGACCACCGACCTAGGCGAAAAGGAACTGGTCAAGCTCGATGAAACGCTGGCCCACAGCGGCGTCTTCACCGGCTCGATGACGCTCAAGGCGGTCGAGAAACCGACGCCGAACAACGTGACGGCGGTCGATCCGATCATCGAGACCTACTTCGGCGACATGATCCATGTGCGGTATGTCGACGAACTGGCGAGCACCGAGACGGGTCGCCATGAGCAAGTGCTCGATCTGCCGGTGGTCGTCGGCACCGACGGCTTGGTGTCGGCATTTACCAAGGCGTTCAACAACGAGACGCTCGCCGTGGAAACCAAGTTCCGGGTGGCGGAGAGCTATTTCGAGCTGTTCAAGAGCCACAAGACGTTGGAGCGGGTCGAAGAGAAGAACGCCGACCTCGAGGCGGGCCGCCGCGTCTTGCGGGAAGTGATGGAGGATTATCCGGATCCAAAATACGCCCCGCGAATCGCCTACCTCTTGGGCCAGTTCGCCCAGGAACTCGCGCAGTTCGACGAGGCGATTCGATCCTATGAATTGATTCTCCGTCAGTACGCCGACCATCCGCTGGCAGCCGACGCCCAGTACAAACTGGCCCAGTGCCACGAGGAAGCGGGCGCGTTCGACCAAGCGTTGGAAGCGTACGTGACCCTGGCCGCCACGCATCCCAAGAGCGCGTTGATCCCGAACGTGATGATTCGAATCAGCGACTACTTCTATAAGGCGGAGAATTTCCCGATCGCCGCTCAGGTGGGCGAGAAATTCCTGGAACGCTACAACGGCCACCAATACGCGCCGCGAATGGCGTTCCGAGTCGGCCAGTGCTACTACAAGGCTAAGCAGTACGCGAAGGCCGGACAGTCGTTCGACCGCTTCGGCAAGATCTTCCCGGACGACGCTTTGGCGGCGGACGCCCTGTTCTGGTCGGGCGAAAGCTTCCGGTTGGGCGCGAACAACCTCGAAGCGTTCCGCCGTTACAATCGCTGCCGCTGGGACCACCCCGCCAGCGAAGCGGCGAAGTATGCCCGAGGCCGCCTCGCCCTACCGGAAATGCTTCAGCAATTCGAAGCGGAAGCCAACAGCGTGGACGAGTAACCCCGCGCGACACAACTTGGATTGAGCATCATGAGCACTTGGATTGCGCTGTTGTTTTTGATGCCGGCTCAACCGCCGGCGATCGACCCGCTGGATCAGTTGGAAAAATCCGGCGCGCGGCCGGCGGCTACGGCGCCGGGCGACCCCGGCGACCGCGCCGGCTCCGCAGCTAAGGCGGGTTCCACGGCGGATGGAAAAACGGATGGAAAGACGGATGGCAAGTCGGACGGCGACGGCAAAGCCGACGCATCGTCGGACGGGAAGTCGGAAGCGAAGTCGGACGGAAAGGCAGACACCAAGTCCGACGGTGGCGACAGCGATGCGGCCGCCAGCGACGCGGGCGGCGGATTCTGGCAACTGCTTGACGACATGATGCACTCGGGCGCGATGGGCTACATGATCGAGGGCGGCTTTTTCATGTGGCCGATCTTGATCCTGGGCATCGTCGCCTTCGGCGTGATCATCGAGCGTTACCGCAGCCTGAAGATGCTGACCACCGACACGTCCGCCCTGCGCGACGAAGTGCAACGCTTGTTGCAAGCGGATCGGGTCGAGGAAGCGCTGAAGAAGTGCGATGCCGAACAAGGACCAGTGCCGGCGATTCTGTCCGCCGGACTTCGCAAGTTCCTCGTCATGCGGCGGCTCGATTACGACGCGGCGAAGATCGAAGAGCAGGTCGTCAAGGGCATGGACGACTACAGCGTGCATGTTGTCGCGGCGCTAGAAAGACACTTGCCGATCCTGGCCACGGTATCGAGCGTGGCGCCAATGCTCGGATTCTTGGGCACGGTGCAAGGCATGGTCGTGTCATTCGACGATATCGTGGCCCAAATGGGCAAGACGAACATCGTCGAGGCGGCGGCGGCGGGCATCAAAGTATCGCTGCTCACCACGGTGCTCGGGCTCGTGGTCGGCATTCCGGCCTTCATGGCGTTCAACTACTTCACCAGCGTCATCAACCGGTTTGTGCTCGAAGTCGAGGAATCGGCCAGCGAACTGATCGAAACGGTGACGCTGCAAATGGCCATGCAACGCCGCGATGCTAACAAGTAGCCAGCAGTCGGCAGCACTCCGCATTCCGCATTCCGCATTCCACACTCCGCATTCCGCACTCCGCATTCCGCACTCCGCATTCCGCATTCCGCGTCTCACCACTAACCACCAGCAACCAGCAACTAGCAACCAGCAACCAGCCCATGCGTCGCCGCTCGAACAATTTGCTTGTGGAACCGCCTTCTGTGGCGACGGGGGATATCGCATTCAATTTGATCGTCTTCTTTTTGGTTTGCGCGTCGGTTCAGCCGGACAGTGGGCGGAAGCAGACGTTGCCTCGGAGCGAGGAAAAGGCGAAGCAGGAGCAGCAGACGAAGAACGTCGAAGTGTTGTTGACGCGGACGACGGCGGCCGTGAATGGCGACTTGATTCCGCAGCGCGAACTGCTGCCTCGATTGCGGACGTTGCTGTCGGGCAAGCCGCGGCCCGAGGACCGGGTGGTGGTGGTGAAGAGCCGTCCGGATACTCCTTACGCGTTCTGGATCGAGGTCACGGGAGTGATCGAGGAGGCCGGGGGCACGGTGACGATCCAACGCGAGGAAGAGCGTACCGTGCAGGTGGGAGGCTAGCCGACGTGAAGATCCCGCCGAGAAAGCACAAAGCCGAAGTGCCGAGCGTGGCGATGGGCGACATCGCCTTCAACCTGCTGATTTTCTTCGTGATTTTGGCGAAGGCCCAGGATGACAGCCATCTCAACTGGACGCCCGCGGCGACGGCGAAGGTCGAGAGCGCTGGCGCGACCCGCGTCAGCGTGCTGATCAACAGCGAAAACAAACTGCACCTCAATGGACAGCCGATCGGCCTATCGCAGTTGGCTCCGCGAGTGAAAGAGTTGCTGGGCGACGCGCCGGCGGGCGACCGCACGGTGGTGCTCAAAGTGCATCGCGAGTCGCAGGCTTTGCAATTCGAACCGGTGATCGAGGCGATCAGCGAAGCGGGCGGCGACTTGGTTCATATCTTGGAAGAGAAGCGGCCGTGACGCCGATGGGAGCGGGAGAACGATGTCGAGCTTAAAAAACAGCAGCGCGGCGACCGTGGATGAATTGCGGGAATTTCTGGACGGAATGCGGGGCAAGTCCGCGAAAGAAGTGCTCGGCAAGCTGGCCGAAAGCGGCTTGATCAAAGCGGTGATCCAGGCGACGGTCGTCAGTTTCCTAGGCATCGGCGCATTCACCGTCGGACCATATCTCATCCAAGGCAAGAAAGGCACCGCCGCGGCGCCCGCGGCGGACAAAACGGCTGCCGCTAAGACGGCGGATGCCCAAGCGGCGGATAACAAGGCGGCGGCAGGGGATAACGCTAGCGGTCAAGCCGGTGGAGACGCCGGCGCCAGTGCCGGCACGTCCGCCTCGAGCGCCGCGGGAGCGTCGGCAGCCAACGCGGGCGAAGGTGCTGGTCCCGGCAGCGACATCGAGCGAGCGGCGAAAATGATGGGGGTCAGCGATACCAAGACCGCCGACCCGAAGGCGAACCCGCGTGAACGGGACCTTGATAACCTGCTCGACAAGATCAAGTAGCGGCGGCCGAGCAACTCGAGCGGTCGCATCGGTTCTGATTCCGCGTTCGCCAACGATGCGGATGGAGTTTTGCCGGAAAACGGTTTGAGCCAACCCATGAACGCCTCTAAGCCTACTTCGCGTTTTTTGATCGCGGCGACCGCGATTTACGCGCCCGTGTGGCTGGCGCTGTGGCTCGCCTGGTTATCGATTCGCACGCTGCCCGCGTGGTTGGCCGCGGTTGGGTTCTCCCTTTCGCTGGCGGTCGCCGCGCCATGGCTTTTGGAGGCGTGGAAATCGCGAAGGACACGTCCGCGTTTCGGCTTGGCGGTGGCGTCCGTGGCCTACGTTTTTGTGTGGCACTGGTTCGTGTTCATGGCCGATGTGTTGGACTTGCCGCACCTTTCGCGGACGTCGGCCCAATTCGGCTTGGCGGCGTTGTTTTTCATCGGTCTCGCCTGGGTGATCTGGGGGCTGGAACGGGCCTCGGATCGCTATCAACGACGGCGACGGGCGGAGGCGGCTGAACAGACCGTGATCGCTCGGCCCACGACGGAAGCCGAGTCATCGCCAGCGACGAGCCGGGTTTGGAATCCGCTGGATCCTTTCGCTTGGTATTACGGCCGTTCGAGCCGCAAGTTGAATCAGTCACTGACGGTTCTGCTCAGCTATACGATCCTCTTTTTCCTGGCCGTGATGTTGCTCAATCAAACCCGCGGATGCCAGGAAGTCTACGAATTGCCGGCGGGCGGCGGCCAAGTCAAACAGTTGGCGCAGACGGTCCGGATCCAGAAGGTGATCCGCAAAAAATTCGTGGTGAATCCTTATAGCGGCATCAAATTCGAGGTGCCGCCGATCGATGAAGTGAAGTTGCAACTGAACGAAATCACCGAGCACGCTTATACGGTGGGCTATGGCGAAGGCGCGGGCGCGGGCTTCGCGGGCGGCACTTCCAAAGGCAAGGTGCGGTTGATTCGGCTCGAGTACGCTGGCGGCGACTGGGATTTGAACTTTGGAGTCGGCGCCGACCTGAACATGCTGGTGGAATACGGCGTTAGGACCCAGCAGAAAATCGCCGATCAAACCGAGTCCCGGACCATCATGGATTTGAAGGCGTTTCCGGCTGGCAAAGCCCCACCTGTCATGTTCCTGACGGGCCAAAAGAGCATTTCGGTGACGACGGGCGAGATCAAGGTACTGCAGCAGTATCTCAACGAGAAGCATGGAATGATCTTCGCCAGCAATGGTGGCAGCGGGCAGTTCCATCAGCAGTTT
The DNA here is from genome assembly GCA_044356875.1 of Pirellulaceae bacterium. Lineage (GTDB taxonomy): Bacteria > Planctomycetota > Planctomycetia > Pirellulales > Pirellulaceae > CAIXSC01. Next base: position 5,127 of record JBIKVL010000284.1, read on the forward strand.
CTCGCGCTCATGAATCAAGTCGCGCCCGATGTCCGCCCCGTTCCTGTGCCGCTCGACGATGCCATCCACACGATTCCGTACCGCCTCGCCGCCGTTCCGATCGTCGCGCCGCATGGAGGCCGCGAGTCGCTGGGTTGGTACAAGGATGGCCGCTGGATTTGCTATTACCACCCGGGCGACATCAGCGACGCGTGGTGCGACGACCACGCGGGTGTCGCCGCCGAAGTCTGGGAAGCCTGCTATCAGTTGGGGGTGAACGTCCTGTTCTACGCCCATGCCGAACACTCGAAATGGATGTCCGCCAAACAACAAACGCCCTAGGGAGATTCGCGATGTCGCGGGAGATGCACGGCGCGAAATTGGCCAAATGCCTCGAGTTCTGTCGGCAAGCCGTTCGCGCGGCGACTGTGGCCGGCCTGTTGCTTTGCGTTTCGTCGGCCATCGGCCAGTCGCTCGAGGAATTGCCGCTCGATCGGTGGAAAAAACTGCGTGAGAACGAGCGTTACCAACTGCAAATAGCGGAGAAATACTATCGCGACAAAGACTGGAAAGTCGCCGTCTCGGAGTACGAAAAATATTTGTCTCTGTATGAAAAGAGCGACGCCGCCGCCTATGCGCAATTGAAATGGAGCCTCGCGCAGGTGCAGCTGAAAAAGCACAATACGGCGATCAAGGAGGGGTTCCAGTCGGTGCTGGACTACTGGCCGGAATCGGTCGAGGCCCAATCGGCTGGCTTCTATCTCGGCTCGACCTACCGCGCGATGGGCCAGACCGCGAAAGCGAAGGCGGCCTTTAAGAGCGTCACCACCACATACCCGGGAACGCCTTCCGCCGTCTACGCGATGTCGGAACTGGCCGAGCTCGCGGCGCAA